>CAZCVC010000054.1:0-7749 GCA_964502045.1 uncultured Planctomycetia bacterium
AAATCGCAGGCGGAAAAACTCGATTCGATGAGCGAAGAGAACAGCGCGCTGAAACTCGAGATCGAGTCCAACGAACAGAAGATCGCCGAGCTTACGCGCAGGACGAAGGCGCTCGAAGGCGACAAGACAGAGCTCTCGGCCAAGATCAAGTCGCTCGAAACGACGAAGCCTTCCGGAGAAGAGGAGTCGTCCTCCAGCCCCAATGACATCGCCTGGACCGCCAACATGGATTCGGTCGACCTCGGCAAGATCGTCGTCCAGAAAAACTCCAGCCGCGCCGCCATCGTGCAGCACGTCGACAGCCTCTACGGCTTCATCGTCATCAATGCAGGCCGCGACGAGGGACTGGCGCCTAATACGGTCGTCAACATCCTGCGCAACAAGAAGCTGATCGGCAAGGCCGTCGTGCAGAAATCCGAACCCAACCTTTCCGCCGCCGTGATCCTGCCGCGCTGGACCAAGGGCGAAGTCAAAGAAGGCGACTTCATCAGCAAGTTCTAAGCCATCATGCCGACCCACCGTTCACTGAACAAACTTGAATTCAAGGCCCACATGAGCATTCACAATTCCACCGTCGTTCCCGATGAGGAATTGCACGAATCCACTGCGTTCACGAGGGACCGCCTCGGCAAGAAGCACCTGCTCGTCGACGAGACCGGGACGCCGCGCATCTCCGATCTGCGAAAGAAGACCGCGGCCGCGTTGATCACGCTCGCGCTGGCCGGCGCCGTTCCTTCGTTCGCGGCCGAAGGCAGCGACCGTGTGTTCGTGAAGACGAAGGGGCCTAACATCCAGGTTTCGAGCGCCGACCCTGAAGTCAGATCCGTCGACAGCTGGATGAACGCCAACGAAGAAAAGCCGGTTCTCTATCAGGACGGAAACACCGCCGTCGGCTTCAACAACGACGGCGACCCCAACGTGAGCACCCGCTTCTGACGTGAACAGATCAGGACGGGGAGTGCGCGTTTTTTGCTCCCTGCTGGTACTACCCCTTCTTTTTTTAGCCTCCCCCGAAGCCTCCGCCGCATACCAAGGCATTTCTTTGAGCGCGCGCTCGGCGGTGATCATGGATTCCAACAGCGGCGACATCCTTTTCGCTAAAAACCCCCACTTGAAGCTGCCCCCGGCTTCCACGACGAAGGTCATGACGGCCCTGATCGTGCTCGAAATGATACCGCTCGACGCGCAGGTCCTGGTAGGACGTAACGCCGTGAATTCGGCTCCGAGCAAGGCGGGGATAGTTGCCGGCGTCCGTTATACCGTGAAGGACCTCCTGACCGCCTTGCTCGTCTCGTCGTCGAACGACGCGGCGACGGCGCTGGCCGAAGCGGTGTCCGGAGACGAGAAAGCGTTCGCGGCGCTGATGAACGACAAGGCGCGAAGCCTCGGCATGAAAAACACGCACTTCATCAATGCGACCGGACTGCCGGTCAAAAAAAGGCGCGGCGAAGAAGCGCAGTATTCGACGGCCTACGATCTTTCGCGGCTCATGTGGTACGCGTCGCGCGACCGCCGCATCGACGAAATGATGGCGCTCAAAAAAACGTCGATCCTCGGCTCGGACGGCCGCGAGATCCCTTTGAGGAGCCACAACAAGATGCTATGGAAGACTCCCGGGTTCGTGAAGGGCAAGACCGGCTGGACGTCGAAGGCCCGGCACACGTTCATGGGAACCAATTATTCTCTGCCCAAGCGCTACACGTTCGCGATGCTGAGCTCCGCCGAGCCCTGGATCGACATCCAGCGCCTGGCGACGTTCGGGGCCGTCACCGCCGCCAAAAACCGACTCGCCGTCTGACGCCGATGACGCCGGAGGCGGACATCGCGGTAGTCGGAGCCGGCGCTGCCGGACTTCTTGCCGCTATCGCGGCGAAAAGGGCGGCCCCTTCCGCTTCCGTGCTTCTCCTCGATTCCCGCCATAAGATCGGCGCCAAGATCCTCATTTCCGGCGGCACCCGCTGTAATGTCACCAACCGCCGCGTATTGCCCTCCGATTATGAGGGCGGGCCCTCGCATTTCGTGAAGCACGTGCTCGAAGCGTTCACGCCGGCGCAGACCATTGATTTTTTCCAGGACATCGGCGTCGAACTCGTGCTCGAACCGACCGGCAAGTATTTTCCGACGACTCATTCCGGCAAGACCGTGCTGGAAGCCCTAAAAAAGGAAGTTGAGGCCCGAGGCGTGGCGCTCGAGACCGGCGTGAAGATCGAAGAGATCGGCACAGCCGGGGACGGCTTCACGCTGAAAGGGCCCGACGGCGAGAGACACGCCCGCCGTGCGATCCTGGCCACCGGCGGCCTTTCGCTGCCGGAAACCGGCAGTGACGGCACGGGTCTTCGTATCGCCGAAAAAATGGGACACGCGGTTGTGCCGACGGCGCCGGCGCTTTCGCCGTTCGTCTCCTCGGACGAGGCGTGGAAATCGCTCTCCGGCGTCACGCTTGATGCGGATCTTTCGTTTTTCCGTCTCGGCCGCAAAGAGGCTTCGGCGCGCGGCTCTTTTTTGTTCACGCATTTCGGCTTCAGCGGTCCGGCCGCGCTGGATTTGAGCCGGCATTTTGCGAAATGCGCGCCGGACGACCGTCCCGAGATCTTCGCGGATCTCATCCCGGCGCAAAACGACACGGCGTTGAAAGCGGCGTTCGCGCGGCGCGCCGGCTCCGCGCGGTCGCTCAAATCCTTTCTCGTCGAGGAATTTTCCCTGCCGGCCCGTTTCGCCGAGGTATTTCTCGAAAAAAACGGCCTGGATGCAAAGGCGATCGCGGGCCGTCTTTCAGCCGTCCATCAGCGCAAGCTCGCCGAGCTCCTGCGCCGCGCGCCTCTCGGCGTCACCGGAGTCTACGGCTACAAAAAGGCCGAAGCGACGGCCGGGGGCGTGGACTTAAAAGAAGTCCGCGTTGCCACGATGGAATCCCGGCTCGTGCCGGGGCTTTATTTCGCCGGGGAGATTCTGGACGTCGACGGGCGCATCGGCGGATTCAATTTCCAATGGGCGTGGTCTTCGGGCACCGTCGCGGGACGCGCGGCGGCGCGGAGCCTCAAGCCATGATCTATCTGGCGTCAACGTCCCCGCGGCGCAGGAAGATATTAAAGGATCTAGGCGTGCGTTTCCGCATGCTCAGCCCGCGATACCATGAAGCTCCGATGCCGGGCGCGTCGCCGGCGAAGCTCGTTCGCGCCCATGCGCTCGGCAAGGGACTCTCGGCGGCCCGGCTCGTCCAAAGCGGCCGCGTGCTGTCCGCAGACACTGTCGTCTATTTCCGGAAAAAGATCATTGGCAAGCCACGCTCCATGAGGCACGCGTTCCGCATGCTCGGCGCGCTGCAGGGAGGTTGGCACACGGTCTACACCGGGACGGCCGTGCTGAACGTGCGCGCCGGAAAGGTCATAACCCGTCGCGTGTTCGTCGAAAAGACGAAGGTCCGCTTAAAACCGCTCGACCGCAAGGCGATGACCGCGTATTTCCGCCGAGTCAACCCGCTCGACAAGGCCGGCGCTTACGCGATCCAGGCCGCGCGCGATCCGCTGGCGGTGGAGGTGCGCGGCTCCTTCCTGAACGCGGTCGGCCTGCCCGTCGAAAGGCTTAAAAAGGAACGCCTTCTGTAAGAGGTAAAAAGCCTTTATTTCCGGACGATTCATGCTAAAATAAAATTGTTTTTAAACTAGAGAAAACGGGGCTTAAAGCGCATGGACGATAAAGTTTTGATGACACGGGAAGGCTACGAGAAGCTTCTTAAAGAATTGGAATACCTGAAAACGACGAAGCGCCGCGAGATCGCCGACGACATCGCGAAGGCCCGCGCTTTCGGCGACCTGAAGGAAAACGCCGAATACGATTCGGCGAAGAACAACCAGGCGTTCAACGAAAAGCGTATTTCCGACGCCGAAAACAAACTCGCCAGCGTCCAGTTCATCGATGACACGAAGATCCCCAAGGACCAGGTGTTCATCGGCGCGAAGGTGCTGCTGAAAGACCTGAAGAACGACGACGAATTTTCTTATTCGATCGTGCCCCAGGACGAGGCTGATTTCGACAACGGTAAATTATCCGTGGCGTCGCCTATCGCGAAGGGCCTGCTGGGTCTGAAGGTAGGGGAGACCGCTGAGATCAAGATTCCGGCCGGCGTTCTGAAGTACAAAGTCCTGAAAATCAGCAGGTAAGAGTTTCTCCGCCCGTTCCGGGCTCAAGTCCTTCCACGATCTGAAAATCTTCGATGAGCCGCCGCATTTCTTCGATCGACAGCGTGACGTTGATCTTTCCGCGGAATTCCGCAACTCCGGGCATCCCCTTGAAATACCAGCAGGCGATGCGCCGCATGTAATAGACGACCGTGCGCTCCTCGCGATGCTTGAGCTCGAGCTCGAGATGCCGCAGCAGCGCCTGTTTTTTCAGGAGGCCCGTGGGTTCGGGCAGCGGACCCTTGCCGGCGATCGTATTCTCGACGCTTTTGAAGATCCAGGGATTGCCGAGGCCGCCGCGGCCGATCATGACGCCGTCGCAGCCGGTGATGTCGAGCAGGCGCTGAGCGTCGGCGCCGGACAGCACGTCGCCGTTGCCGATGACCGGGATGTTCACGGCCTCTTTGACGCGGCGGATCGCGTGATAGTCGGCCTGTCCCGAGTAACCCTGCACGCGCGTGCGGCCGTGCACGGAAACGGCCGTGATGCCGCAGTCTTCGGCGATCTTGGCGACCCGCGCGGCCTCCTGGCCCGACCCGTCGGACACGCCGAGGCGCATTTTTACGGTGACGGGGATATGCTTGATGTTTTTCACGACGGCCGTGAAGATCTCGCGGCACTCGTCCGGACGGGCCAAAAGGGCCGATCCGGCGCCTTTTCCGGCCACTTTAGGCACGGGGCAGCCCAGGTTCAGGTCCAGGAGGTCATAGCCCATGCCTTCGACGATGGCGGCGGCCTGGCCCATGGCCTCGGCCCGGCAGCCCACGAGTTGGGCGCCCAGAGGCTTGTCTTCGGGCACCGTTTTCATGAGTTCCTCTGTCGCCGCATGCTCGCGGATCAGTGATTCGGCGGCGACCATTTCCAGGAAGCAGAATTCCAGGCCGTATTCACGCGAAATCAGGCGATAAGCCAGATCCGAGCAGGCGGCCATCGGCGAGGAGATGACCCCGGATTTCAATTCGAGTGTTTTTAGTTGTAGCATGGGCATCATGATAACAGATAGTCACGGTTGAGGCTATAAGAGGAGCTCAGAACGTTTTTACGGACGGGGTTTTATGGGTGTAATTTAAGTTTTCGCGGATTTCTTGACTTCCTGCAAAGCTTGTTTAAGCGCCGCTAATTTTTGGATCTGCATCGGGTCCGGTTCATTAATTTTTTCAGCGACGGCCAAGACGGTTTCGGCATCCGCGATCCGGTTTGATTTTAAATAAGCGATGCCCAGATTAAAATAGGCATTGGTATTTTGAGGGTCCAGACGGACAGCTTCTTTGAAATATTTCTCGGCCTCTGCGGCGTTATTTGTCGCGCCGTAAATGCAGCCCAGCCATATATAAGGCATCGGATTCTTTGGGTTCAAAAGCAACGCTTTCTCGAACGCCTGCACGGATTCCGCAAACATCGCTTTATTGTAATAAGCCACCCCAAGTCCGGTATAGGTCAGGTCATAGATCGGAGGTTCCAGATCGATCGTTTTTTTAAATTCCTCTATCGCGCGGTCCCAGGATTTCAGGTCGCTATAAGCGGAGGCCAGCAGCAGGCGCGCTTGCGCGTTTTTGGGGTAGTAAGCGGCCATTTCATTCGCGCAGGACATCCGGTCCTTCATCACAAGGCTCCGGGCAACATCAATTTTAAAATATATCAGAAAAATAGCGGCTATTGAAAGAATGACCATGGCCTTCAGTGCTTTCGAAAAATCGAACCTCTTTAGGATCTTCAGGATCAATATCGAAAAAATCCAGAAAAAACCGATCGCCGGAACATAAAGATAACGCGAGGGCCTCAGCAGAAGACATGGAAGAAAAGGTGCGAGGCTCAGGAAAAACCACGCGCAGAAAAACGCGAGAAGACCGTATTTCCGGCGGCCGAACCACGCGGCCGCGGCGAGCGAGACGACGAACAGGGCCGATCCGAGCGCCTGCGGGCTCGCGACAGAAGCCAGCCACTCGGATCGGTCCGCGAGCGTCAGATGGATGAAGGACGGAAAAACAAGCCAGCGGATATAGCCGGCCACGATGGCGATCAGCGTCGCTGGATAGGAATAGTGACTGTCCATCGGATAAAGACCGACCCGTTCGCCGAATCCCCTTTTCAGCCAGAACCACACGGCCAGATACAGCACGATGACGACCGCATAAGGCAGGTAGCGGCGCACACGCCGGCCGAACGTCACGGGCTCCCCCGAGGGATCGATCAACCGATGGTACAGAAAGATAAGCGCGGGCAGGACGATCGTATTCTCTTTGGACAACAGCGCCGCCAGGAAACAAAACCACGACAGCACGCGGCGCCAAGAGCGCCCGGGCGCCAGCGAGCGGAGGTACAGAAGGAACGCGGAAAGAAAGAACGCGCAGCCCAGAAGATCCGAACGGTAGGACACGATATTGACGGCTTCGGCGTTGATCGGGTGTACCGTGAAAAAAAGCGCCGCGAGGAACGCCGCGCCCGCGTGCCGCAGAAAACGCCGTCCCAGGTAATACATCAGCAGTGCGTTGAGCGAATGCAGGAAAATATTGGTGAGGTGAAAACCGGCCGAGTCCGGTCCCCAGACGGAAAAGTCGATCATGTACGACAGCGTAGAAAGCGGCCGGTAGCTCATCTCGCCCGTGCTGGATACGACGCCGCCGTAAAAAACCTCCTTGAGCGAACCGAAGTAGGACGGGTCCAGAAGCTTCGGCAGATTGGCCCAGGAGCGGATCAACTGGTTGTTCACGACCAGCGCAAAATCATCCCCGACAAAATGATTAAAAAACACGCGGTAGTAGACGGCCCAGGAAAGAAGCACGATGGAAATGACGGCGGTCACATTCCCGTCAAGCGATAAAATATTTTTTCGGGAGACCGGATCCATATGATTTTTTTTGTGATCTTTCTCGACCATAACGGTGATTCTATCGGCGCCGGCCCCGCTTGTCTAGGCCATTCGTTGATCAAAAACCTGATTTTTCTTGACTATTTGAGGCGGTTTGGTAAACTGGCGATTGAGAAATCCATGTGGTTGGACTTGCTTGATATCGGGTAGATATTTAAACTGCGGATTTAGGTCGATTCGCAGTCTTTTTTTTTCGATGCATTTTACAGGTTTTTAAAAGAGAAAATATAACTTCATGAGTCAGATCGGTATCAGAAATATCGCCATTATCGCGCACGTCGACCATGGCAAGACCACGCTCGTCGATGCGATCCTGCGCCAGACCCAGGTCCACCGTAACATCGAAGAGATGGGCGAGCGCGTCATGGACTCGATGGACCTCGAACGCGAACGCGGCATCACGATCCGCGCGAAGAACGCGAGCGTCATGTATAAGGGCACCAAGATCAATATCGTCGATACGCCCGGTCACGCCGATTTCGGCGGTGAAGTTGAGCGTACTCTGCGCATGGTAGACGGCGTGCTGCTGGTCATCGACGCGAAGGACGGCCCTATGCCGCAGACCCGCTTCGTTTTGAGGAAGGCGCTCGAGCTCGGACACCGCGCGATCGTCGTCATCAATAAAGTGGACCGGCACGATTCCCAGATTGAAGACGTGGAGAACCGCACGTTCGACCTTTTCTGCGAGCTGAACGCGACCCC
>CAZCVC010000055.1:0-7690 GCA_964502045.1 uncultured Planctomycetia bacterium
TGAAGGACAAAAAAGAATTTCCATTGTTCACGCTGGAAGAGGGCGACGTCGTCAGCGTGTTCGCGCGCGGCGCGCGCTTCGATGATATTCCCTCGGGCACCGTCTACGAAAAATCGCGCGACTCGATCACGGTCGCGATGAACGAGCCCTGGCCCGACTGGTTCGAAAAGGGACCCGTGTACGAACTGCACCGGTCGCTGAACCGCGTCACGTACAAGCGCATGCTGGAAGCGCTCGACGCGGTGCACCAGACGCAGAACACGCGCCTGGCCCACTTCCGCGACATTTCGCTGGGCCTTAAAAAGCCCGCGTTCGAAGATAAGGACTTCCGCGGCACAGCCTTCCTTGACGCGGGGCTCAACGATTCCCAGAAAAAAGCCGTGCGCTGCGCGCTCGAGGCGCGCGACGTCGCGCTCGTGCACGGACCTCCCGGCACCGGCAAGACGACGGTGCTGATCGAGATCATCCGTCAGCATCTCGCGGAAAAAAAATCCGTGTTCGTCACGGCGCCGTCGAACACAGCCTGCGACAACGTGCTCGAGCGCCTGCTCGAAAAAAAAATCAACGCGCTTCGTCTAGGTCACCCGGCGCGCATCTCGACGGCGCTGCGCGAGCACACGTTCGATTTCAAGCTCGCGCTGCATCCGGTCGCGCGCGACCTCGAGGCCAAAGAGGCCGAGCTCTTCCGGCTCTTCAAGCGCGAGGACCGGTATCACGAGCGGCGCAGCCCCGGCCGCGAGGCCGAGCGCGAGATGAAGCAGGAGATCTCGTTCCTGAAGCAGGAGATCAAAAATCTAAAAAAGGAAGTGTTCGAACGCGTCATGAAGGAGGCCGAGGTCATCGTCGCTACGCCGGCCGGCATCCAGGACCGCTCGGTGCGCGAAAAGACGTTTGATCTCGTCGTCATCGACGAGGCGACGCAGGCGACCGAGCCGATCAGTTGGATCCCGATCACGCGCGCGAAAAAGATCATCATGGCCGGCGACCATTTTCAGCTGCCGCCTACCGTGCGTTCGAAGGCCGCCGATGAACAGGGCCTCGGCGTGAGCCTTTTCGAACGCTACTACGACGTGCTGCCCGAAACGTCGCGCGCGATCCTCGTGCAGCAATACCGCATGCACGAAAAGATCATGACGTTTTCCTCGCGCGAGTTCTACCAGGGGCTTCTCGTCGCCGACGAGTCCGTTAGGCTCCACACGCTAGCGGACCTGCCCGGTGTCGAAGATTCGCCGGCAACGCGCGAGCCCCTGCTTTACATCGACACGGCCGGAAAAGGTTTCGAGGAAAAACTCGAAGAGGGAAGCGAGAGCCGCTACAACCCCGAAGAGGCCGGCCTCGTGCTTTCCGTGCTGAAAAGCATGCTCGAAGCCGGCGTGCCGCCCGCGGAGATCGCCGTGATCAGCGCTTACAGCGCGCAAGTGCGCCTGCTGGCGAGCCGTTCGCCGCACCCGGACGTCGAGATCGACTCGGTCGACGGCTTCCAAGGACGCGAAAAAGAGCTAGTCATCGTGTCGCTCGTCCGGTCGAATCTTCTCGGCGAAATGGGCTTTCTCGCCGACACGCGGCGCATGAACGTCGCGATGACGCGCGCGAAAAAAAAGCTCGTCGTCGTCGGCGACAGCGCGACGCTTTCATCACTGAAATTTTACAAGGATTTTATCCAATATTCCGAGGAGATCGGGGCCTATAAAAGCGCCTGGGAGTTGGAATAAAGCGACTCGAAAGGCCTGTTGTCACGAGGGCCGTATTCTGCTATATTAATGAACTTATAAATCCTTATTTTTGCGAGAGAAAAAGGGCGTTTTTTTGGGCGCATTCAGCTTCCTGGACAGTGTATCTGAAGTCAAAAAGAATGAAAGCCTTACCGCTTTTTTCACGTTGAAGGGCGGCGAAGAGTTTCTGAAGGACCATTTTTCGGATTTTCCGGTCATGCCGGGCGTCCTTCAGCTGGAGTCTTTGAAACAGGCCGCCTCAAGGCTTCTCGCGGAGACCGGCGCGGACAAGACGCCGTTCCGGTTCCGGACGATCGGCTCGGTCAAATATGGCCAATTCGTCGCGCCCGGTTCGAAGCTCAAGATTTTCGTGCGGTTGGTAAGGCAGGAAGGCGAAGTTTCGTATTTCGAAGGCCGCATCGATATGGCTGATGGCGAAAAAGCGCGGCGGACGATCCTCGCAGATTTCACGCTGGTGCCGGCGCGTTAAAGGAGTTTTCAAAAAAAAGAAATGACGGATAAAAACGAGATCATCAAGCAAGTCAAGACCATCATCGCTCAAGCGTTGAAAGTCGACGAATCCAAGATCGGTATGAGCTCCTCTCTGATCGGCGACCTCGGCGCCGAGTCCATCGATTTCCTCGACATCGTGTTCCGCCTCGAGAAGACGTTCAAGATCAAGATCCCCAAAGGCGAGCTGTTTCCCGAGAAGCTGTTGACCGACGCGCGCTTCGTGAAGGCCGGCCAGGTTACGCCCGAGGGCATTCAGGAACTCAAGGCGCGCATCCCGTCGCTCGACTGGGACAATTTTGCGAAAAATCCCCAAGTTTCCAACCTCGGCAACATGTTCACGGTCGGCATGATCGTCGACTACCTTTCCGAAAAGCTCGCGGCCGCGAGCAAATAACCCGAGCTCCATGGGCCGGAGAACCGCGAAGGAGTCCCTCGGGGTTGATATCGTCGAATACAAAAGGGCCCGCGCGTTCTACAGCCGCCACAAAAACCGCCTGACTTCCTTTTTCGGCCGCGCCGAGATCTCGATGATAGAGAAAGGCCCGAAGCCGCACGAGACGCTCGCGATGCTGCTGGCGGCGAAAGAGGCCGTGTTCAAGTCCTCGGGCGCGCCGTGGATGGGCACGCACGGGTTCCGCGAGATCCTGATCGTCGCGTACGGCGACCGCAGGCTTTCTTTCCGCCTGCGCGGCAATTTCAAGCGCAGTTTCACGCGGCGCAGGCAGCCGCAGCTCACGTTCCTGAAAGGCAGGGATTACGTCATCGCGCAGTGTTCCGCTAAATTGAGAAATCGTCCAGAGTGCGTTGGGAACTGATCACGCGTTTTGAGGTCCTGAAAAAAGGAAGCCACTCCCGCGCCGTCAAGTCGTTCACGGGCGCCGAAGATTTCTTCAAGGAAAATTTTCCCGGCAAGCCGCGCGTCCCCGAGCCGTTCTTTATTGAGATGATCGCGCAGGCCGGCGGGGTGCTGTTCGGCCTGGGCCTAAATTTCAAGAAAGAAGTGATCCTCGCGAAGATCGAGGACGTGAACGTGCATCTCGACGTGCCGCCGCCGTGCGAGCTCGTCGTCGAGACGCAGATCGAGGACGAGCGCGAAGACGGTGCCTGGGTCGCGGGGCAAGTGACCTGGAACGGGCGCCGCGTGATGGACGGCCGCGTGCTGCTGGCGGCCGTGGACGTTTTGATCGAAGGGAAAAACAATATCGTGTTCAACGAACATTTCATGAAAAGCTACGACATTCTCGGCGTCGCGCGCAGAAGCGAAGCCCTTCGACCCGGCTCAGGGCAGGCCCTAGGGAGCGCCGTCTCGTGAAGCGCGTCGTCATCACGGGCCTCGGCGCCGTTTCGGCGGCCGGCGAAGGCGCAGCCGCGCTCTGGGACGCCGCCAAGCACGGACGTTCCGGCATCGGCGTCGTGAAGTTCAACGGCGGCTCGAGCGAATGGTCGACGACCGGGGCGCAAATCGCGCACTTCGACCCTGAAAAATACATTACGCAGCGCAAGTCGTTGAAAGTCATGGCGCGCGACATCCAGCTGGCCGTGGCGGGCGCCAGCCTAGCGATGAAGGACTCGCGCATCCAGGAGCGGCCCTACGACCATGACCGCTTCGGCGTCATCGTCGGCTCGGGCGTGCTGAATCACGAACTCGACGAGCTTGCCCTGAGCGTGCAGCCGGCTGCCGACGACGACGGCAATCTCGACATGAAAAAATTCGGCGACGCCGGGCTCTCGAGCCTTTTTCCGCTGTGGCTCCTGAAATACCTGCCCAACATGCCGGCCTGCCACATCTCGATCTTGTTCGACCTGCGCGGAATGAACAACACGATCACGACCGGCGCGTCGGGCGGCCTGCAGTCCGTCGGCGAGGCGCTGCGAATCATCCAGCGCGGCGACGCCGACGCGATGCTGGCCGGCGGCGCGGAGTCCAAGTTGAATCCGGTCGGCCTTTCCGAATACAGAATGCTCGGCGCGTTTTCGGGCACGCTCGAAGGCGACCCAAAAAAACAGTACCGCCCGTTCCATCCGCAATCGCGCGGTTTTATCGTCGGCGAAGGCGCCTGTTTCCTCGTGCTCGAAGAGCTCGAGCACGCGAAAAAGCGCGACGCTAAAATTTATGCCGAGATCACGGGCTTCGGCTCGTCTTCCCGCGATGGACACGCGATCGCAATGGCGGCGGCTCTGAAGGATGCGGGCATCGCCGCCTCCGAGGTCAAATACATCCAGGCTTCCGGCATCGGCATCGCGAAAGAGGACGAGCTCGAGGCGCGCGCAATCCGTGAAGTCTTCGGCGCGGCCGCGAAAACGACGCGCGTCAGCGCTTCGAAGCCGGTCACCGGTTTCGCCGGGTTTTCCGCCGGCGCGATGGACCTGGCGATCTCGACGTTGGCGCTAGGCGAAAAGACCGTGCCGCCGGCGATCAATTATGAAAAAGCCGAAAGCATGAACGGCTTTCTCGCGTCGGCGTCGGCGGCCCCGGAAAAGAATTTGAAGTATGCGATGACCAACGCGTTCGGCTTTAACGGCCAAACCGCTTGTATTATCACGAAAGCTTACGAGGGATAACATGGCCGAAAAACGCGTCGTCATCACAGGCATGGGCGCCGTCACGCCGCTGGCGAACACCGTCGCCGGCACCTGGCAGGCGCTTCTGGCCGGCCGCTCCGGCGTCGGTCCGATCACGCTGTTCGACGCCTCGACGTTTCCGACGAAGATCGCCGGCGAAGTAAAGAATTTCGACGCGAAGCGTTGGACCGGCAGCAACGGTTTTTCCTTCCTCGGCCGCAACAGCCTGTTCGCGCTCGAAGCCGCCTCCGAGGCCTTGAAGGATGCGGGCATGGACTCGGCGAACCACGACCCGGCGCGCCGCGGCATTTATTTCGGCGCCGGCGACGGCGGGTTCAGCTTCAGCGAATATGCGTCCGTGCTGATGCGTTCGATCGACGCCGAGACTTCCGAAGTGAACCTGGGCCGCTACATGGCCGAAAACGCGAAACACGGGGACGTGAAAAAAGTCATCGAGCACGAGCCCGCGCAGGTGATCCATCACCTGGCCGAGCATTTCGGCGCCAAGGGACCGGTGTCCAACTGCCTGACCGCTTGCGCCGCTTCGAGCCAGGCCATCGGCGAGGCCGCCGAGATCATCCGCCGCGGCGACGCGGACGTCATGATCACTGGCGGCGCGCACTCGATGATCCATCCGCTCGGCGTGGCCGGATTCAATCTTCTGACCGCGCTCTCGACGAGGAATGACGAGCCCGGGACGGCCTCGCGCCCGTTCGACAAGGACCGCGACGGTTTCGTGCTCTCCGAGGGCGGCGCCGTGCTCGTGCTCGAAGAGCTCGAGCACGCGAAAAAGCGAGGCGCTAAAATTTATGCCGAGATCGCAGGCTACGGCGGCACGGCCGACGCCTACCGCATGACGGACCCGCATTCGGAAGGCCGCGGCGCGATCCGCGCGATGCGGCTTGCGCTCGAAGACGCGCGCCTGGCGCCGTCGGACATCCATTACATCAACGCGCACGGCACGTCCACGCAGCTGAACGACCAGATCGAGACGCATTCGGTCAAAGAGGTCTTCGGCACGGACGCGAAAAAGATCCCGATGAGCTCGATCAAGTCGATGCTCGGACACATGATCGCGGCGGCCGGCGCCGTCGAGGTCATCGCCAGCGTGCTCACGATCCGCGACGGCATGATCCCGGCGACGATCAATTATGCGACGCCGGACGAGAATTGCGACCTGGATTATGTGCCGAACCGCGCGCGTAAAGCGCGTGTCGACACGGTGCTGAGCAACTCTTTCGGTTTCGGCGGACAAAATATCACTCTGATTGTGAAAAGGTTTGTGTAAAGTGTACGACGGGTCCTGTCACGGCATCGGAACCTTCTGTCCTCCCGCTTCCATTGCGGTCCGGGCAGAATGTTCCGACGCCGCGCCACCCGTCGGGTTGCGACCTTTTCCGATCCTCGTTTAGGACGGAAAAAAAAATGAAGAACTTGAAATTTTACGTCGATTTCGACGGCACGATCACCGAGAACGACGTCGTCGACCAGATGCTCGAACGTTTCGCCGACAAGGCTTGGCAGGACGCCGAGGCCGAGTGGCAGGCGGGGAAGATCGGTTCGCGCGAGTGTCTGGAACGGCAGATCGCGCTCGTGAAGACGACGCCGGAAGCGCTCGAAGCGTTCTGCGGCGGTGTCAGGGTAGACGCGCATTTCGTGCCGTTCCTGAAGAGCGCGCGCGAGCTCGGCGTGCCGGTCTGCGTCGTCAGCGACGGATTCGAGAACGTGATCCAGCCGGTCCTGAAGCGGGCGCTTGCCGGCCACCCGGATATTTTGAAGGCGCTGCCGGTGTACGCGAACCGCATCGAGTGGATGCGTTCAGGCCCGCGCTCCGTTTTTTTCAGTGCGGGCGTCTGCGTCCACGGCTGCGCGAACTGCAAGCCCGAGGCGATCCGCAGGACCGCCGGCGTCAACGACACGGTCGTGTTCATCGGCGACGGGCTCTCGGACCGTTACGCGGCCAAGCGCGCGAACCTCACGTTCGCGAAAGGCAAGCTTTTGAAGTATTGCGTGCAGGAAGGCGTG
This sequence comes from uncultured Planctomycetia bacterium, assembly GCA_964502045.1. Classification (GTDB taxonomy): domain Bacteria; phylum Omnitrophota; class Gorgyraeia; order 2-02-FULL-51-18; family 2-02-FULL-51-18; genus CAMDWQ01. The sequence goes on from CAZCVC010000055.1 coordinate 6,813, forward strand.
AACCACCTGCCGTACGAGAATTTCGGCCGTATCGGGGAATGGCTGCGGGAGAACGTGGCGCCGGTGAATTCCTCGCGTTAAAATTTTTCAAGAAAGGGAAGCCATGCCTCTATCGGAAAAAGGGATCTCGGAAAAAGAACTGCTGGAAATAGAGAAGAAGTACTGCTCGTACGGCGACACCGTGCACTATCTCGAGCCGCCGAAATTTTTCAAGTCCTGCGAAGGCTCCTACCTGTACGACCGCGAGGACGTGCCGTTCCTCGACCTGCAGATGTGGTATTCGGCCGCGAGCTTCGGCTATAAGAACGAACGGCTCAACAACGTGCTGAAAAACCAGATCGACCAGCTCCCGCAGCTGGCCTGCCAGTACCTGCACGAGGAAAAAGTGCTGCTGGCCGAGAAGATCGCGAAATCGGTCGAACGCATATTCGGCGAAAAAGGCCGCGTGCATTTCAACGTCGGCGGCGCGCAGGCCGTCGAGGATTCCCTCAAGCTCGTGAGGCAGACGACGAAGAAAAATCTCGTGTTCGCGTTCATGGGCGGCTACCACGGCCGCACGCTCGGCGCTTCGGCCATCACATCGAGTTACCGCTACCGCCGGCGCTTCGGGCATTTTTCGGACCGCGCGCAGTTCGTCCCTTACCCGTATTGCTACCGCTGCCCGTACGACAAAAAATATCCGGACTGCGGCATGTACTGCGTGAAACAGTTCGAAAAACTTTTCGAGACCGAATACAACGGCGTGCTGGACACGAAGATCAACGAGTCCGAGTTCGGCGCGTTCTACGTCGAGTCGATCCAGGGCACCGGCGGCTACGTGATCCCTCCGCCCGAGTCTTTACCGATGCTGCAGGAAATCCTGAAAAAGCACAAGATCC
>CAZCVC010000056.1:0-7690 GCA_964502045.1 uncultured Planctomycetia bacterium
TCAGCGGCGACACGACGAGCGTCAGTCCCGGGCGCATCAGCGCCGGCAGCTGGTAACAAAGCGATTTGCCGCCGCCGGTCGGCAGCAGCGCAAAAACGTCCCGGCCCGAAAGCGTATCTTCGATGATCTCGCGCTGCAGCGGACGGAACGAGTCGAATCCGAACGTGCGCTTGAGAATTTCCGCCGGATCGGCGGTCTGTGGGCTCATGGATTTCCTTTTACCTACCTGACGACGGGGAAGGTTCTTTTCGTTCAAATTTTTTTCAAGAGGGCCGTATGAATTGCCTGACTTTTTCGAGCAGATTTTCCATTTTGACGGGTTTTGCCAGCAAGTAATCGCATTTTTCGACGGTCTGGTCGGCCGCCCCGTCGCCGGCGAGCATGCCGCTGAAAAGAATGATGGGGATGTTCTTGTACCGGATGTCGGTCTTGAGACGGTGGCAGACGACCCAGCCGTCGATCTTCGGAAGCTGGATGTCCATCAGGATCAGCTCCGGTGAAAAGCTTTCGACGAGCGCCAGCGCCGCCTCGCCGTCTTCGGCCTCGGATATCTCGTAGCCATTGTCTTTGAGAAAACCGCTGACCATGCCCAGCATCTCGGGCTCGTCCTCGACGACGAGAATTTTTCCGCCCATTCGTGTCAGCGCGACTCCAGCTCGATGTAGCCGGCTTCCTTGCCGTCTTCCATGAGCCAGACGTTCACGGTGTCGTTCCTCTTGAAGTCGTTGATCATACCCTGCTTCACGTTCACGCGGTAATCACGGTTGCCGATCTTATTCGGCAGGATGTTGCGGACCTGGATCTCGCTTTTCCCGTAATCGATGCTCGTGATCTCTCCGTGAAGGTCCGGCTCCACCGCAAGCGCCGGCGCCGCCGAAAAAAGAAGCGCTGCCAAGAACAGAATATATTTTTTCATGATTCTTCCTTGTTGTTTCAAAAGGTCGCGTTGAAGGTTCCCCGACCGTTCTATTATAACTATAAAATACCGATTCTACCTAATCTCTCTTTTGCGCGATCACCGCAAGGCAAGAAAACCATGAATTATGCGGTCTCATCAAATAATAACAAAGAATTAGTGCTCTATTACTCATTATCTTTCGAAAAGATTTAAATATTTAATAAGATTAGTTCGATAATCAAAAAAATTTCGATAAAAATGTGATTTCTCGAGGGGAAACCATTGTATTCGGCCTCATCGGAGTTTATACTATCGGTAGAGTTCAGTCGTTCCTCCCGTTTGTTTTCATCGTCGATTTCCGTTCAGCCGGGCGCGGATTTTTTGCAAAATAATAAATGAAAGAAGGGGTCGTTTCATGATTAGATTTACCCGCGTTTCCGCAAAATTCGTTTTGACCGTGATGCTTGTCGTTTCGTTCACCTCCGGCTCCGCTTTCGCGTACACGGACTACGAACAATATGCGACAAAGGTCATGCCCGCCGCGCGCGGAATCCAAGCCGCACAAGTAACCTGGCAGGAAACGCAGGTTAATTACAATACGATGTGGCTGCGCAACCTTCTGGATTCTTTCAAGAACATCTACGATACAGAAATGGCGACCCGTTCATCCGGAGGCGGCACGTCTGACAACTCTGCCGACACCTTCTCGATACCCAGTGTCCCTATGTCCGACGGGTCCGGCACCACCAGCGGGACCTCGGGTTCCACCACCCAGACGACCACCGCTGCTGCGGCGATTCCTTCTACCACGATCAATGACGCCGCGCTGAACAACTTCGTCAAAGGCAAGCTGGTCGGCGACAATCTTCTCACACGCCGGGACATGATCGACATTTTCCGCTATGTCGAATTGGATAATTGGGTGACGGCGGCCGAATACGAAGGTCTCCGCACGATCAATTATCATCGCTACCTTTACCCCACGCCCGATTATGTCTGGAGCCTCGCCTGGAAGGTCATCAATCCCAGCCTGGGGAACGCGACCTATAACGGCGTCGCTCTCGGAAATCTGACCCCTAACGTTCCCGGCACCTTTCTCGAAAGCCTGGTACAAAAATGGTTCTTAGGTACGGACCACCCGACAACTCTCAGCACTTACGGCGTCACGTACGGTTACAAGCTGGCGACAGGCAAACTATTCGTGAACGGCGCAAGTTACGCGGACATTCGTCAGGGTATGATCGGCGATTGCTGGTTCCTCGCGGCGCTAGCTGAGGTCGCTCTGAGGAGCGTATCGACCATCTACAATATGTTCATCGACAACGGCGACAACACCTGGACCGTGAAATACTATTACGATTATTTCACCGTCGACAGGTACCTGCCGGCCGACACTGCGGGCAAATTCGCATTCGCCAACTACCTCTCCTCAGTGTCCGACCCGAATCAGGAGCTGTGGGTCGCGCTGGCCGAAAAAGCGTTGATCACCGCGATGAACTCCTGGTACGCGGGCGTGCCGTTTTCCTACAAGGCCACCGAAGGCAATTGGATAGGCTTTGGAATGATGATCATCACGCGGCTGGAGCAGCATCTCTGGAACGGCTGGAACAACGGGACCGGCATGACGTTGACCGATTTTAACAGCTTCGTTTCGCTTTGGAACACCGGAGCGATGATAGCGTTCGCCGCCAATGGGACAGTTCCCGATTCCCGCATTGCCGTGCATCATGCTTATTCCGTCCTCCGCTATGACGCAATTAGAAAGACAATCACGCTTTTCAATCCTTGGGGAGTGAACAATCCATGGAAGCCGGGCATTCTCACGCTGAGCTGGACGCAGATGGTGGCCAACTTCTGGTATTTCGATTACGTCAAGAAATAAGCGCTTTGAGGATCTCTTCTTGGCCGTGCAGCCAACGGTAAGACCTTAGAAAAAGCCGCGGAGACCCGAGCCACGGCTTGAGGACGAAGCGTAAAGGCGAATCGTAAAGCGTCCCCGCCGCCCAGCTGGCCCTGCGGTATTTTCCGAAAAGCCGACGGTGCGCATCCGCGTAATCGTCCGTCCTTCCCGACAGGATGCATCTCGCCATAAGCCTGGCCGACAGGATCGCGTGTTTCATGCCCAAACCCAGAAACGGATGCGTCGCTAGCATCGCATCGCCTACGGCGAGTTCCTTTTTTGCCGGCGCGTGATAGCGTAGACTCCGCGTGCCCTTCAGCGGGCCCTCCACTTCGAGATCCAACTCCTCCCGTACCAGCCGCCGCAATCCTTCCGCGTTCCTGAAGGCGCTTTTCTTCACGATGAGCGCGACATGGCCCTGGCCTTCGAGCGTCGGCGCGATTCCGAGATAAATTCCCCGCCCGTAATGCATTTCTAAATCTTCCGCCGGACGCGTCTGCCCCTGAAATCCCAGCCAATCGCCGCCCCTGCTTTCGATGCCGGCAGCAGCCACACGCAAACAGCCTTCCGCCGGAATGTCAGAAATGTTTTGCTGGGAAAAAAGGGCGTCGTCGAGAAAAAAACGCGGCGCGTAGACCATCGGCGGGTCGAGCGCGACCGAGGAAAGTGGTTTTCCGCGCCAGAAATGACGGATGCGCCGGATGAGCCGGACTTCCTGGGGCAAGTCGAACACTGACCTCAGGTACTGCCAACTGTCCCATTGCATCGCGCCGCCGCAGACTTTCTCGCGCGGAAAAACGGCGTTGTCCACAAGACGCGAAGGTACGCCGTTTTTCGTAAGCTCGCGGTGCAGCACCTGGCCCGCGATGCCGGCGCCTTCTATCAGGACGGCTGGCACGGGCGCCCCATCGTTATGCGGAATACAGGAACTTTGCGCACTTCGAGCGAGGTGCCGGAAAGCTTGCGGTAGCGCTCGCAGTCCCGTTCGTCGAACGCCCGCTTCACCGAAACCGTGGCGTCGTGGATCACGGCGCCATTCAGCGTCGCCGACGACAGCAGCGCGGCACCGGCGTAATTGAGGTATCCACGGTAAAGGTCGTTGACAAGAAATCCGCGCCGGCTCTGCCTCTCGAAAAGCACGAGCAGGCGCGTGATGTCGGCGTCGGAAAGATGGTGAAAAAACATCGAGGACATAATGAAGTCGAAAGGACCCAGCGCTTCGAGGTCGAACGCCGAATGCCGGAGAAAACGGATGCCGAGCGAGCCGAAGCGCGCCTTGGCGTGAGCGAGGCAGGACGGGTTCAGGTCGATCGCGGTGACCGAGGCTTCTTTTCCGTTCTTACGCGCCCAGCGGACGACCGCGGCCGCGATGTCGCCGCCGCCGCACGCCACGTCGAGCAGCGTGAATTTTTCCGGGACGCCGCACCGCGCGAGATAACGCAGCACGGCGTCCGCGCCGCCGAGAAAACGGTTCACGAACGCCATGAACTCGAGTGATTTTTTGAGGACGGCCGGGTCGACGCCGGGGTCGTCGATGATCTCGGCTTCTTCGGAGCGCGCTTTCAGCATCCGTCTATTTTAGCAGAGTTATTTTTTTAATGCTTCTCTGTCAGGCGCCGAGATCTGCTTCAAGTCCCGGATCGCGGGACCCGTGATGACCTGGCCCTCGGACGTGAAACGGGAGCCGTGGCAGGGGCAATCGAACGATCTTTCAGCGCCGTTCCATTGAACGATGCATCCCAGGTGCGTGCAGACCGCCGAACACTCGGTCAACTTGCCGGACGCGTCGCGGTAAGCGGCGACTTTCATGAGTCCGTGCCGCACGACGCCGCCCTCTCCGGGCTTCAGGTCTTCGATAGTCACCGGTTCGTCCTTGAGATAGTCGCCGATGAGGTGCTGGGCCGCGTTGAGGTTTTCTTGTAGAAAATCCTTTCCGGACCAAAGATTTTTACGGGTCGGATTGTAAAGCGCCTCCCATTCACTTGAGGCGCCGCTCACGAGGTCGGTCAAGAGCAGTCCTGCCAATGTGCCCTGGGTCATGCCGTTTCCCGAATAACCGGTTGCGATGTAGATTCCCCGATGATAGGGACTTTTCCCGATGTAAGGCAGGCCGTCGACGGGCTCGATGACCTGTCCTGACCAGCGGTGCTGAATGACGTCCAACTGAGGAAAGCGCGCGCGGGCCCAGGCTTCGAGGTTCGCGTAACGATCTACGTTGTCGTCGGCCTGGCCCGTCTTGTGGTCTTCGCCGCCGACGATCAGCATGTCGTGTTCCCCGTTCTTCTCGGTGACGCGGACGTAATGATAGGGGTCACCCGTGTCCCAATAAAGCGCCGGACACACCGACCCGCGCGGAATTTCGCCCGCGACGACGTACGTGCGGTAAGCCGCCTCTTTCAGGAAAAAGAAAATATTTTTGACCGGTGAATGCGTCGTGACGAGGATCTCGTCGGCTGCGATCACGTGGTGGCGGTCCGTCGTCACGCGCCCGGACTCGATCTGCGCCGCGTGCGTGTGCGTGTAAATACGGCCGCCGTGTTCCAGAATGCTGGCCGTGAGCGCGGACAGATATTTCAACGGATGGAATTGTGCCTGCTGTGGGAAGCGCAGGCAGGGGCCGGTGGTGAAGCCCGCCGTGTGCGCGTTCGGCAGAAGCTCGACGTCAGTCCAGCCGACGCGGTAGAGGGCGCCGCGCTCTTTTTCGAGCACTTCCTGTTCGGCATCTGGAGCGAGAAAGAGATAGCCGTCGACGCGCTTGAAACCGCAGGCTATTTTCAGTTCCGCGGCCGTGTCTTCGATGAAACGCAGCGATGCCCGCTGGCTGCGGAAAACGGATCGCGCCGTTTCGCCGCCGTGCATCCTTTCGATCTCCGCGTAGCCGATATCCATTTGTTCGGTCAGATGCGCCGTCGTCAGCGGCGTTTCGCCGTTCCAGAGACCGCCCGAATCTATCAAAGTTACCTGCTTTCCCTGCCGCGTCAATAAATACGCGGCCGTGAGGCCGGTAATGCCGCAGCCGACGACAAGAACTTCCGTTTTCAGGTTGGAATCCAAAGCGGAAAAAACAGGCGGTGCGACTGTTTCCAGCCAAAAGCTTTCGGTGCTCAAAGTGGCCGTCGATTTCATGTTGGACATGTGATAGAACCTTCCTGCAGGGAAAGACCTGCCACCGGGGGGATGGCAGGCCTTTTTACTGCTTATTCTCCGGCCATTGTCTGCTTTTGGGTCGGATTTTCGGTTTCTCGGGCGTTATCCTCGACCGTAGGAAGCAGGTCAGGACGATCGCCATAATCGGGCACGCCGGATTTTCTCGGCGGGTTTTTATCGCCGTGCTTCTTGCGTGGATGGCGCTGGATCCGGGGACCTTGAAGATTATTGTTCGGGCTCATAAATCCTACTTGCTGATCGTTATTGTTCGCTGTTAACAGCATTCGCGCGTCCCGAAGCGTCCGCGTTATAGTTCGCGTCCGCATTGTCGGCCGAGGTGCTGACCGTGTTTCCGGAGCTGAGCGGCATGTCGCGCTCGCTGATGCTGTTCACCGCTTCGCGACTCTGGAGCATCTCCGACTTCGAAGCCTCGTTGGCGCTGGTCCTCGCCTCGGCCTCGGCCGCAGACGCATCGATGGCCTTCGCTTCCCATCCGCCGAAAAGCTTGCGCTTGGCGTCCACCGTCACCTGGGTATTGGCCTTCAGATTATTCAAGAGACTCGCGTCTTTCACGTGAATGATGAGTCTCTTGTCAGTGTCGGCGCGCTGAAGCGCGACTTTCTGGGAGCTCATGTCAATGCTCGTGATCGTTCCGCTTATCATTTCCGCATGCGCGACGGTCTGGAAAAGCATCAGGCCCGCGGCCAGCGTCATCAGTTTGATAGTTTTCATGTTCTCGTTCTCCTTTTAGTTTTTATCCTCTTTCAAAATTGCGGCAATTTCCGGCGTCCCGGTCGTCTTTCTGCCGTGAACGTCTCAAGACCTGTTTTCTTACTTCAAAAAAATATTACCAAAGGATGAATTAACGGCAGGTTAAAAGAGAATTATAAGTTTCTAATGCTTGAGGCGGGAATTTTATGCGGCGAACGCGATGCGATCCTGACGCGGATGTATGATCCTATGCGGCCGAGGACCGCCTGTTTTTTTTATTCTGTAAGGCGGGGGAATTCTCCTTTTTGGAAACGATCTTCGCGCCGGCGATCACCGGACGCGACGCCTCTTCGATGTAGGACAAGACCGAGCGGTCGGTGTAGCGCTTGATGAGGAGCCACGAGTTCGAGTCGCGGCCCATGCGCGTCAGCGTGAATTTGCCTTTCAGCTTCACGCCTTGCAGCCAGAAGCTCAAATGCCCCTGCTCGACGGCATTCGCGGCGGGCTCGATGCCTTTTTTGCCGCTCGTGAGGTTCAGAAAAAAACCGCGGTCCCAGATCGAGACCGTGCCGCCGCCGTACTCGCCCTGGGGGATCGTCCCTTCGAAGTTCACGTAGTCGAGCGGATGGTCCTCGGTCATCACGGCGAGCCGTTTTTCGAGCGGCTTCGAGGAGACGCCTTTCGGCACGGCCCAGGACTTCAGCGCGCCGCCGATCTCGAGACGGAAATCATAATGCAGCCGCCGCGCATGGTGCTCCTGAACGACGAACGTCGGAAACCTAGCGCCGTTGCCGAACGATCTTTTCCCTTTAGGTTCGGGACTTTTTTCGAAATTTCTTTTTCTATTATAAAGCGAAAGGAAGACACCCATAAATTTTCCTCCAAATCAGCCGGCTTAAGCCGGATTCTCCAGCGCCTGCTGGAACGCTTTCCGCGCCAGGCAGGTCAGATAATACACGAGACCAACCACGCACAACGCGGCGGCGGCCGTCATTCCCCATTCGGCGGCGTTGCCAGGCCAATGCATCCGGTCC
>CAZCVC010000057.1:0-7528 GCA_964502045.1 uncultured Planctomycetia bacterium
CCGTCGAGGACGAAAAAGCCGATTGGATCAACTATTATACGGAGCAGCGCGACAACGCTCTTTACTACGCTTCCGAGAACTTCCTCAGCGGCGCCGGCAACAACATCCTAGGCGCGCTCGGCGCCATAGACGCCGAACTGGCCCAAAAGAACGAAGAGAACATCGTCGGCATCGACGCTTGGGAGGCCGAGACTACCGAGCGTTATTACGACATCGTGGCCGACATGCTCTCGCAGGCCGAGGCTATCTACAACAAGGCCATGCAGGACCTCCAGTCGCGCGAAGAGATCGCGCAGGCGTCGTATGATTACCAGATCCAGCAGGCCGAAACGAAGCTGGCCGGCACGCAGGCCGCCGCCGAAGGCTATTATCAGAAAGTGATCGATTTCGCCTCTTCTTACATAGGCCGCTTCTCGAGCGCGACGGTCGGCGACATCCTTGACGCCTGGGCCGTATCCTATGGCATCGAAGGCTTCCTTTACGACGCGATGGAGTGGTACTTGAGCTCCGTGAGCATGGCGCAGCAGGCTTACGACTACACGATAGAACAGCTGGCGAAGCAGGTCGACCAGATCACCGATAACGCGCTCAACAGCATCAACCGCGCCGAATCCTGGATCCGTCAGCAGCTCGACGCGTTGGACGTCCAGGTCCGCGGCATGAAAGAGGCGTCGCGGAAAATGTATGACGACTGGCACAATTACGTTTACGGCGCCGGCACCAGCACTCCGGGCATCGTGGAGCGCATCAACCAGGCGCTGGCCAACAACGACGCCGACGCGCTGCTCGACGACACGTCGCGCGCGGCCTTCATCGAGCTCGTCTACGGCTCCGGCTCGCTGCCGAACCAGGCCGGCATGGTCGTCACGTCCGCGTTCGAGAGCGTGGACTTTTACCTGCAGACGATCATGAGCGCCGAGACCGACGCCGCGATGATCTCACAGCTGAAGGTGCCTTCCGACGCTTTCGCGATGTCCTGGAAAGCGGCCATGGATATGGAAAACATCAACAACATCCCCGGCTTCGTGGACCTGGTGAACCTCAACAATCCCGCGTACCGCGTGTTCGACATCGTGAACCCGCTGGCGTTCCTGGCCGTGGCCAACCAGTATCTGGGGACCGGCTACAACGAATACGGCGTTCCTACCAGCTCGACTTACCTGCCGCTCGTGAGCGAACAGGTGGCCGCTGCTGCCGCGGCGGACGCGCGCGACTTGTCGAGCGTGATGTTCTTCAACCGCCGCTCGGGCAACAACATGACGAACCCGGTCGAAACGTCGTACCGCATCACGGCCAACAACCTGAATCCGAACGGCCCCACTGTGAGCAATTTCATCACTTCGATGTTCAGCCTGCCCAACGGGCAGGGCAGTGCTGCGCAGATCTGGCAGTCGATCCTCAACACGCCCGGCAACGCCGGAGGGTTCATCAATTTCGGCCAGAGAAACGGCGCCAGCCCCTTCCAGGTCCAGAGCATTCAGGGCATCAGCCTCAACATCAACCTCGCGACGCAGCTTTCCAACCCAATCTACCGCAACCAGGCCGTCGCGAACCTCGCGCTGACGGCGGTGCCGCAGCCGGGCAGAGGATACGCCGCTTACGCCAATACGCCCGTTTTGCATCTCAGTGCCGGTTATACGACCCAGGGACTTCCGCGCTTTGATTTCGTCACATCGATCGATTCCTATAATGTCGTCACGGCGGCGCAATTCCAGACGAACTTGCAGAACTTCACCGAGATATTCGGCACCGGCTTCAACGGCCTGGCGCAGCAGATCTTCGATCGCGTCATAGCCGATCGCGACACGCTGGGCCGCTCGACGACGCTCGGTTCCTCGTTCTCGATCAGCACGCACCCCGAGACCGGCGCGACCCGCATCATCGCGCACCTGAGCGACTCGCACCTCATCGCGATCAGCCCGCTCGCGCGCCAGATCGCCGCCGGCCAGCCGTTCACTACGCAGGTCGACTTGGCCGGGGCTGACGGCCAGCAGCACCAGGTCGACGTGCAGGTGACCGCGACGCAATTCCGCGGCTTCCGCAATGCGCAGATCGACGATGAGAACAAGCTGACGTTCAATCCCGTCGGCCGGTTCTCCTTCTCGAGCGGCAACGCCGAAATTCAGCGCGCTCTGAATCTTGCGCCTCCGCGTATTGCGGTCGACCACGAAGGCAAGGTCAATCTGCTGATCCCTGACACGCTGCGCATGAAATACGACACGAATTTCGCGACGGGCATAGCCATCAATCAGGCGCAGGGCAATATCCGCGCCGGCGCGCCGGTCGTCATCCGCAACGAGTCCGGCCAGGTCATTTTCACGGGCACCGTCCAGCCTGACGACCGCAACGCGGTGCAAAGCGTTGTGGCGCCCAACGGCCAGGTGCATATTTTCATCGACCCGACGCGCCTGACGAATTCTGAAGGCCAAACGCTGCGGCAGGTGTTGGGCGACACGCTGGGACCGGACCGGGTCGTGGCTTATCAGCTGGAGCGCAACCCCAACGGCACGTTCACGCTGGGCCAGGCGAAACTGATGCCTCTGGCTGCGATCGCGGATCCGGCGCTCTTCTCGCGCATCACGGACCTCGCGGCCAACGGCGGCCAGCTGGGTAACACGCCGCTTCAGGTTCGCCCCGGCGCGCAAGTCGAGTGGAGCGGACAGAACGCTTCGATCAACGGTGCCAACGTGTTCATCGACACTCCCGGCGGCCGCATCCAGCTCACGAACGACCAGCGCGTGCAGGTCATTGTCGGTCCCAACAACGCCATCAGCTATTCGGTCACGAACCTGACGGAATCGCAGGCCCGCGCGATCAACCCCGCCGCGGTCAACAGCGTCACGAATTTGAATTCCCTCGAGATCAGCCCCAACGTCACGGTCAGCGCGTTCGCGCCTCAGGCGTTTTCGGCGACGTTCGATTCGACGGGCACCGTGATCTCGGCGGTCTACCGCAACGAAAGCGCCACTATCCTGGTCGGCGGCACGCCGCTGACGGTCCCGACGGTCACGATCTCTTCCACGAACGGCGGCGCCCCGGTGCTGAACCTCACCGGCCTCACGCGCGACCAGGCCGTGCTTCTCAATCCGGAGATCGCGCAGCTCCGCTTCACGTCCAGCAATGGCCTTCAGGTCAACCTGCTGTCGCTCGATCCCGTCCGCGTCTCCTTCTCGGCCGTGCTCGAACAGGGCGGTTCGCGTGTGACGCTGATCAGCCGCGGCGCCAACGCGACACTGCAGCCTGTTACCGTCACCGATCCCAACAAAGAACCCACGCAGCTGCGCCAGGGCCAAAGCGTTTCGATCACGCTGGTCCGCGTCGCCGACCTGCCACCGACCATCACCGTCACGGCGACGGGTCTCAACGAAGAGCAAAGCACCGCGACCGGATTGCCGCTCACGGTGGGTCCGAACATCGCGGGGGACCCGGGCTTCATGATCCTGAGGCCGGAGCAGGTGTTTTCGACGGGCAACGGCCGCCGCGAGACGAGCGCCGACAACATCCGCTTCTTCGGGCGCCTCGCCACCCAGCTCAATACGGGCAACCCGACTTCCATTCTCGGCTCCAATGACCGCGTCGGTCTTTCGACCGACCTGCGCGGCAATCAGACCGGCTTCTTCGTCGCTATCGACCAGGTGCGCTTCTCGCAGCTGAACGCGCCCGAGATCGCAGCGTTCAACATCTTGACCCCGGCGGGTGCCCGCCAGGCCGATTTTGGTATCGGCGGAAGCGCCAATGGCACGAGCCTCTCTCTGAGCATAAAGATCGGAGATACGATCGTCCAAAAACTTTCATCCGCGTTCAACAATGGCGTCGCGACCGTTTCCGACAGCAAGACGGGTCAGCCGCTTTACAGCATCGGCCGCGAGAGAAATGCGGACGGCACGACGAAGCCGGTCGAAGTCCGTTACGTCTACAGCGCCGACAGGAACAATTACGCGGCCGTCTCGATGCTTCATCACAACGGCGTCGCGATGACGGCGACGGAACGCAGCACGGCCGTCACGCTCTTCGAAAGGGTGCTCAATACAGACCTGAGCAACCCGATACAGCTGCACCAGGCCGAAAGCGCGCTGCGCGAATCGCTGGCCGCCAACAATCTCGGAATTTCGGGCGTCATCAGCGATGCGGCGACCGGCAGGAACCTGCACACCGTCGGTCTCCAGCCGAGTCTCGCCGGCGGCTACAATCCCGTTTCCATCCAGCATGTTCACAGCAACGACGGCAATTTCACGGCCGCCGTCAACATGGTCGACCGCTGGAACGCGCCGGTCCCCGTGGTCGACAGGGTCCAGCGCGTGGAAGCCGTCATGGTTCTCGTCAATTCCGACATTCTGGACACTGCCGCCGCTGCGAGAGCCTCCGGCGAATTCAGCATCGCGCTGCGCCGCATGGGCGTCGGCGGCCTCACGGTCCAGATCACCAACGATCTCGGACAGCTCATCCTGTCCACAGGCCTCGACGCCAGCAGCCGCCCGATCGCCGACTACCGCCTCACGGGCGCGATCTTCGCCAACGCGGGGGAGAACCACCAGCAAGCGCTTTCACGCGTGCGCTCTCAGTTCGCGGAGAATATGGGCACTCCGGACGCCAACGCGCGCAACGTCAACTTCGTCAACGGATCGGTGCGCTCCGGCGACCGTACGATCAATTTCGTTTCAACCTATCAGACGGCCTCGGGCGTCGGCATCCGCGTGAATGCCCCCGGCATCATTGCGATTACGGACGTGACGCGCGTGACGCAGCAGTTCACGGCGAGCACCGGCTTCAATATTTCGACCGTGACGCTGGTCGACGGCTACATCCGCGTCAACGGCGATGTGGTGCACTACGACTTCATCAACCGTGAAACCAACGGCAACCTGATCATCGGCACGCCGGGCAGCGGCGTGCATATGTATAACGGTACCGAATTTGTCGAAGCTATCACGCCGGTGCAGATCACGCGTCTGAGGGATCTGGGCGCCAATCCGGAGCAGATCCGCAGCGTCGGTATGACCGCTGCCCGTTATCAGGACGGGCTGAATCCTATCAGCAGCGTTACCGCGCAGGCGTTCGTGAATGAAACCATCGGAGTGCTTGCGCTGACGCCCCGGGATGTTATGACGTCGCTTCGAAACAATGGATTGGGCAATGATAATCTTCTGGCGCTGGCGATCGCAGCGGCCGGACATCGTCCTTTCGGCACCCTGGGCACTCATACGTTCGAGTCCGCTCAGGAATTTGTCATGATAGCGGCAAACTTGATCGATACGCAGGCCGCGTTCTTTAGAGGCCAGGGCTTAGGTCCCGAGCATCTCGTTCAGGCCGCGGTTGCTTCGACCAGCCACAATGATCCTAAGGCCCAGCTTGGTGGAATGACCCAAACGCAGATCAGTCAGGATCACATGAACAGGGTGGTCGCCGGGATCGAGACGTCTGCGGCATCATTCAGAACCCAGAATCGCGGTAACGACCTTTTGGTGCAATCCGCTATATTGGCCGCCAATTATCGTAATTCTGCAGGCGAATCCAGCGTCCAACAGAGCCTCTCCATTTTGGCGCCGCTGACGAACCCTGCCAATCAGATAGCGATAGATAACTTCTTGAGAGTCAGTAAAAATTCTGATCAGGCTTTCCTGTTCCTGGTAAACCAGACCATCTCCGGCATTAAGCCCAATGAAACCACTCAGGTGACGTTCGATCGTCTTATGACCAGGCTGGCTCCGTTGACGTTGGCGGATAATCAAGCCGCTATCAACCGATTCCAGGCGGGTATGGCCCGATATGAAGTAACGACGGATCAGTCATTTATATTCCTGGCTACCCAGCTGGCTACCGGCACACGGGCAAATGAAGCGCCCGATGCCGCGTTCAACCGCATCATGACCAGCGTCGCACCGCTGATCTCCGCGAACAATCAAGCTATCGTTACCGGATTCGGCGCCACAGCCTACAGGTTCGGAGTCGGTCCCGATCAGGCAGTTATGTTCCTGGCGAATCAGCTTGTGCTGGGCCAAAAGATGGGCGAACCTTCACAGGCCACGTTTACACGCATCATGGGCAATCTTTCGCCGTTGGGCAACCGGTCCAATGAAGCGGCGATCAACGCTTGGCGCACTACGGCAACCGGATTTGGAGCTACCGATGCGCAGGCATTCGCTTTCTTCGCGGGACATCTGATATCCGCCGGCAAACCCGGTATCAGCGCTCAAACCACGTTCAATCAGATCAACGACGCTCTTAGAACGATGTCCCTGCCGGAAAATCGAGCGGCTATCATGACCTTCCGCAACACCGCTCTTCGGGCGGGCGTAAGCTCCGACGCCGCTTTCCTGTTTTTTGCCGGCCATCTTGTCACCGGCGCCAAACCCGGCATCGATGCTCAAACCACTTTCAATTATGTCGCAAGACTTCTGGGAACCATGTCTGCCCCGAACAATCAGGCGGCTGTCACCACTTTCCGCAACAGCGCTGTAAGAGCCGGTGTAAGTTCCGAGCAGGCGTTCCTGTTCTTTGCAGGCAGCCTTATCTCGGTCGGTAAACCGGGAATCGAGGCTCAAGCCACGTTTGACCACGTCTCACTTCATCTTGGAGCCATGTCCGCTCAAAATAATCAAGCGGCCATCGGTGATTTCCGCAACGCCGCCCTCGCAGCCGGTGTCGGCTCCGACCAAGCCTTCCTGTTTTTCGCCGGTCAACTCCTCACTAACGGCAAGCCGGGAATTTCAGCTCAAAGCACCTTTGATCACGTTGCGGGTCTTCTCGGAACCATGTCCGCGCCGAATAATCAGGCGGCTCTTAACAATTTCCGTGCCAGCGCCGCGCAAGCCGGCATAGGTTCCGATAGAGCTTTCCTTGCCTTTGCAGGTTTCTTGATGCAGAGCGGAAAGCTGGGAGTCGATCCTCAAAGCACCTTCGTCTATGTTTCAGGCCTTCTTTCGACGCTGTCCGCGCCCAACAATCAAGCGGCGATCGCGAATTTCCGCAACACTGCCGCGCAAGCCGGTGTGGGATCCGATCAAGCCTTCCTTTTCATGGCCGGCCAGCTCATAGCCAACGGAAAGGCGGGGGGTCAGGGTCAAGCGACCTTTGACCACGTCGCCGGTCTTCTCGGAACGATGTCGATGCGTAACAATCAAACCGTCATTGCAAGTTTCCGGCGCAGCGCCGGTCAGGCCGGTGTCGCGGCCGATCAAGCCTTCCTCTTCTTCGCCGGCCAGGTCATCACCGCCGGTAAAATAGGCGGGGATGCCCAAGCTGCCTTTGATCAGGTCGCCGGTCTGCTGGGAGTCCTGTCTCTTGCCGGCAACAGGCAGACGATCACAGGCTTTATTAACAGCGCCGCTCAGGCCGGCGTTGGCTCCGACCAAGCTTTCCTGTTCTTCGCCGGCCAACTAGTTTCCAGCGGCAGACTCGGCGTCAGTGCCCGCACTACTTTTAACCAGGTCTCCGACCTTCTCGGCAGAATGTCCGCAGAAGGCAACCAAGCGGCCCTTACCACATTCCGCAACAGCGCAGCCCTTGCAGGCATCGGCTCCGACCAGGC
>CAZCVC010000058.1:0-7488 GCA_964502045.1 uncultured Planctomycetia bacterium
ACCTGCCGACATTCATCACGGAAAACATGGTGGGGCACAAGCTCGGAGAATTCGCGCCGACCCGCACGTTCCGTAAACATGGCGGCATCACCAAGATGACGTCCGAGTTAACGTAAGGGTATACGACCGATGATCTCCAGAGCCTCTGTCAGTTTTATACGCATCTCGCCGCGCAAGGTTCGCTACGTGATCGACATGATCCGTACGAAGCCGGTCGCGCAGGCCCAGGCGATCCTCAACGGTTCGCCACGCCGCGGCGCGGGTATCGTCCGCAAGCTTTTGGACCAGGCCGTTGATGCGGCCGCGAAGAATTCTAACGTCGACGCCGCCAATCTGTACGTCTCGAAGGTGCTCGCCGACGGCGGGACCACGATGAAGCGGCACCGCGCGATGAGCATGGGCCGCGCCGGCGTGATCCGCAAGCGCACGAGCCACATCCAGATCGAGCTCGACGCGATCAAGAAAAATTTCCTTCCTTCGGCGAAAGCGCCGGCCTCTAAGGCCGCGCTGAAAACAAAAACTAAAGTAAGCACACCGCCCGCCAAAGGCGGGTCCGCCTCCGGCGGAAAAAAACCAGCAGCCAAAAAATTGGCAGGAGCCAAATAATGGGCCAGAAAGTACATCCGATAAGCTTCCGTCTCGGCTACATCAAGACTTGGAATTCGCTTTGGTACGCGTCGAAGAAGGATTTTGCCAAATTCCTCCACGAGGACCTGAAGATCCGCAAGCACGTGATGAACATGTTCAACCAGGCCGCGATCGCCAAGGTCGACCTCGAGCGCGCCTCGGACAAGATCCGCGTCAACATTCACACGGCCCGCCCCGGCGTCATTATCGGACGCAAGGGTGCCGACATCGACCGCCTCCGCGAGGAACTGCAGAAGATGACCGGTAACAAGGAAGTGCACATCAACATCCGCGAGATCAAGAACCCGTCGATCAACGCGCAGCTGATCTCCGAAAACATCGCGCTGCAGCTTGAAAAGCGTATCGCGTTCCGCCGCGCCATGAAGAAGGCCATCCAACAGGCGATGGACAACGGCGCCAAGGGCGTCAAGATCCAGACCAAGGGCCGTCTGGCCGGCTCCGAGATCGCGCGCAGCGAAGGCTATCTCGAAGGCACGGTGCCGCTACACACGCTGCGCGCTGACATCGATTTCGGTTTTGCAGAGGCCATGACGACGTACGGCTAGATCGGCGTCAAAGTTCTGGTATTCAAGGGCGACTTCATCAAGAAGGAAGAAGCATTCAAGCCCGCTCCGAGCGAAGAGCAGGCCCCGATCGTCAATCCCGAAAAACCTAAAGATAACGCGGAGGCGCCCGATGTCCCTGTTAATGCCTAAACGCGTCAAATACCGCAAGACGCAGCGCGGACGCCGCAAGGGCTCTGCCCACACCGGTAATTCCTTGAGCTTCGGGGAGTACGGCCTTCAGTCGCTCGGCAACGGCTGGGTCACCAACGTCCAGATCGAAGCCGCCCGCGTCGCGATCTCGCGCAACGTCAAATTAGGAAAAGTCTATATCCGCATTTATCCGGACAAGCCGGTCACGAAAAAGCCGGCGGAAACTCGTATGGGAAAAGGTAAGGGTGCGGTAGAATCTTGGGTTTGTGTCGTGAAGCGCGGCCGTATTCTGTTCGAGGTCGAAGGTCTTCCGGAGGAATTGGCGCGCGAGTCCATGCGTCTGGCCGCTTCCAAAATGCCGCTGCCGATGCGTTTCGTGACCCGTAAGGGGATGTTATGAGCCGCGTCAAAGCTGGTACGCTCCGGGACCTGAGCGCTCAGGAAATAAAAAGCAAGGTCGCGAGTTTGCAAAAAGAACTTTTCGAATTAAGACAGAAGAAGGTCACGGGCCAGCTTGAGAAGCCTCACCAGTTCAAGGCCGCGCGGCGCCAGATCGCACAGCTGAACACGATTAAAAGAGAGAAGCAAAATGACGAACAGCCAGCAAAACCCGCAAAACGATAGAGTCTCGCTCCGCAAAGAGCGCGTCGGCGTCGTTCTGAGCAACAAGATGCAGAAGACGATCGTGGTCCGCATCAGCCGCAAGGCCCGCCATCCGAAATTCGGCAAGGTCATCGAAAAGTCCAACAAGTTCAAGGTCCACGACGAAAAGAACGAGGCCAAGATCGGCGACCGCGTCCGCATCGTCGAAACTCGCCCGCTGTCGAAGGACAAGCGGTGGAGGCTCGTTGAGATCCTGGCCGCCGGCCACGCCAACAGCGAAGCCGACATCAAGGACGTATTGAAAGCCGAGGTCAAGAAGCCATGATCCGCATGCGCACACTGCTCGAAGTTGCCGACAACACCGGCGCGCGGAAAGCCTCGTGCATCGGCGTGATCGGGCGTTCGGGCAAGCTGACCGCCGAGGTAGGCGACATCGTCTCGGCCAATATCAAGGAATCGACGGCCGACGCGACCGTGAAGCAGGGTGAAGTCATCAAGGGCGTCGTCGTCCGCACGAAGAACCGCATCCGCCGCAAGGACGGCACGTCGCTTCGTTTCGATACGAACGCGCTCGTCATCATCGACGCGCAGATGAACCCGCGCGGGACCCGCATTTTTGGACCCGTGCCCCGCGAACTGCGCGACAAGGGTTTCATGAAGATCATTTCTTTAGCACCGGAGGTCATTTAGTCATGGGTTTGGGAATACGCAAGGGTGACAAGGTCAAAGTGCTTTCCGGCCGCGACAAGGGCAAGACCGGCAAGGTCGTGCACGTCTATCCGAAGAGGAACCGGGCCATGGTCGAAGGCATCAACATGGTCAAGAAGCACATGCGCCGCAGCCAGCAGAATCCGCAGGGCGCGATCCTCTCGCAGGAGCTCCCGATCCACATTTCGAACCTCACGCTGTTGGACCCCGCGTCCAGCAAGCCGACCCGCATCAAGACGCTGGTCGCCAAGGACGGTTCCAAGCAGAGAGCGGCCGTCAAAAGCCAGACTGTGATCGGGTCATGAAGGATAAGACTCCGCACTCGATGCTTCAGACGCTCTACGAGAAAGAGCTCGTACCGAAGCTGATGAAAAAATATAATTATAAGAACGCGATGCAGGCGCCGCGCCTGAAGAAGATCGTTGTCAACATGGGCGTCGGCAAGGGCGCCGAAGACATCAAGATCGTGGAGCAGGCGCAGGCCGAGCTGACGAACATCACGGGCCAGAAAGCCGTGATCACTCGTTCGAAGAAGGCCATTTCAAATTTCAAGATCCGCGAGAACGCCCCGGTCGGCTGCCGCGTCACGCTGCGCCGCCGCATGATGTACGAGTTCATGGAACGCCTGACCCGTATCGCGCTTCCGCGCGTGCGCGATTTCCGCGGCCTTTCGCCCCGCGGTTTCGACGAAGGCGGCAATTATACGTGCGGCATCCACGAGCAGAACATTTTTCCTGAGATCGACACCGACAAAGTGACGCGCGTGCAGGGCATGGACATCACGTTCGTGATCGACGCGAAATCCAAAGAAGAGTCGTACGAGCTCTTGACGCTGATGGGCATGCCGTTCCGCCAGAAGACCGAAAAGCCGGCGGCGCAACCGAAGCCTCAGGCAGTCGCGGCCGAATAAAGGGGACCATGGCAAAATTATCGTTGATCATCAAGCAGCAGAGACCGCCGAAGTTCAAGACCCAGGCTTACAACCGCTGCCAGCAGTGCGGCAAGACGCGCGGTTATTACCGCAAGTTCAAACTTTGCAGAATATGTCTCCGTGAACTCGCCTCGAAGGGCGACATTCCGGGACTCATCAAGGCCAGCTGGTAATTTAAAGAAAAAAGGATAGATACAAGTATGTCGCTAAGTGATTCCATCGGAGACGGGCTTACCTGCATCCGTAACGCGAACCGCGTTAAAAAAGAACGGGTCGACGTCAAGGCCTCCAAAATTTTCGGCGAGATCCTCAAGGTCTTGCGCCACGAACGCTTTGTTTACGATTACCGTCTCATCGACGATAAGAAACAGGGCATCCTGCGCGTTTACCTGAAGAAACAGGGCGAATCGCTGCGCAAGATCACCAAGATCGTGCGCGTGTCCCGCCCGGGACTGCGGATATACACCACGAAGAGCGAGATCCCAAAGGTCTTGAACGGCCTCGGCATCTGCATCCTTTCCACGCCGCAGGGCATCCTGTCCGGCGACGACGCCAAGAAGAAGAACGTCGGCGGCGAAGTCCTGGCAAAGGTCTGGTAAGCCATGTCGCGCGTAGGCAAGAAACCCATTGAGATCCCCAAGACGGTCAAGATCATTCTCGACAAGCAGACCGTCAACGTCGAAGGCCCGAAGGGCAAACTCTCGTTCCACATGAACGCGCGCGTGAAAATGTCCGTGAAAGACGGCATTTTCCAGGCGTCTGCGTACAGCGACTCCAAGTCTGACGGCGCGCTGCACGGCACGACCCGCAGCGTCGTAGCGAACATGGTCCATGGCGTGACCGAAGGCTACCATAAGGAGCTTTTGATCGAAGGCGTCGGTTTCAAGGCCGCCATCCAGGGCAAGCAGCTCAACCTCGCGCTCGGATTCACGCACCCGGTGCTGTTCGACATCCCGGAGGGCATCACGGTCGAAGTTCCTAAGCCCACGACGGTGATCGTCAAGGGCATAGACAAGGTCAAGGTCGGGCAGTTCGCCGCCAAGATCCACAAAGTTTATGAAGCCGAGCCTTACAAGGGCAAGGGCGTTCGCTACGCGGGTGAAGTCGTCCGCAGGAAAGCCGGAAAGACGGTGACCAAATAATGAGACGCAAGATCAGAGAAAATACGAGCCGCCAGGTACGCCATTACCGGCTCCGCAAGAAAGTCAACGGCACGCCCGAGCGTCCGAGGCTCTGCCTTTCGCCGAGCACCAACCATCTCGAGGCGCAGGTCATCAACGATTTCGACCAGAAGACGGTTTTCGGCCTTTCGACGAAGTCCGAGGAATTCCAAAAGAAGTCTGGCCTGAAGTCGACCGGCAACGTGAAGGCCGCCGAAGCGTTCGGCAAGTATTTCGCCGAGAAGGCCAAGGCCAAAGGTATCGACAAGGTCGTGCTGGACCGTTCCGGATATTTATACCATGGGCGCGTGAAGGCGTTTGCCGAAGCCGCGAGAGCCCAGGGTCTTTCGTTCTAAACAGAAATTAAAGGGAACAACGTGGAAAAAAAAGATTTCAAGCCAAAGGGTAAAGGTGGGAAGGCGCCGGTCATTTCCGATGTCGTCAACGCGCCGCTGAACCAGGCCGCCGTCGCCTCCGCGACCGAGGAGGTCGTCGAGCACGTGAAAAAACGCGAGCGCCGTCCGCGCCGCGACACGCCGAAAGAAAACTCGGAGTTCATGGAAAAAGTCGTGGCCGTCAACCGCGTCGCGAAGGTCGTCAAGGGCGGCAAGCGTTTCTCGTTCTCGGCGCTGGTCGTGATGGGCGACATGAAGGGCCGCGTCGGTTTCGGGCTAGGCAAGGCCAACGAAGTCCAGGACGCGATCCGCAAAGGTATTTTCCAGGCGAAGAAAAGCATGTTCAAGGTCACGCTCAAAGGCACGACAATCCCGCACGAGGTCATCGGCCATTTCGGCGCGGCCCGCGTGATGATGAAGCCGGCGATGCCGGGTACCGGTGTCATCTCCGGAGGCGCCGTGCGCGCCATCTGCGAGGCGGCCGGGATCAAAGACATTCTGACGAAGTCGCTGGGCTCGGACAACGCGCTGAACGTCGTGCGCGCGACGACCGACGGTCTGCAGAGCCTCATGGAGAATACCACCGCCAATGCTTAACGAACTTAAACGCCCCAAGGGCGCCAGAAAAAGATGCAAGATCGTCGGCCGCGGAAAAGGTTCCGGCCACGGCAAAAATTCAGGCCGCGGTAACAAGGGAACCAACAAGCGCGCCTCCGGCGGTCTCCGTCCCGGTTTCGAAGGCGGCCAGATGCCGCTGATCCGCCGCATCCCGAAGCGCGGTTTCACGTTCACGCCGAAGGCAAAGTACGAAGTCGTTTCGCTCGAGAGCCTGAGCCGTTTTGCCGCCGGCACCGAGATCACGCCCGAAGTGTTGAAGACGGCGCGCCTCGTGAACAAAAAAGGCCCGCAGGTCAAGATCCTCGGCGACGGCGAGCTTAAGCACGCGCTGACGATCAAGGCGCACGCGTTCTCGAAGTCGGCGCTTGAGAAGATCAAGAAAGCAGGGGGCAAGGCCGAAGTGCTGAAAGCCGACGCCCCGGGACCCGCATCCTCTTGATGCTTCAAGCTTTCGCCGACACATTTAAGATCCCCGATCTTAAAAAGAAGATTCTGATCACGTTCGGGATCCTCGGCGTGTTCCGTCTCGGAACGTTCATTCCGACGCCGGGAATCGACGGCGCCAAGCTTTCTCTGTTTTTTGACAACCTGGCAAGGACCCAAGGTAATAATCTTTTCGGCGTGATGAATCTTTTCTCAGGCGGCGCGATCAACCGGTTGACGATCTTCGCGCTCGGTATCATGCCTTACATTTCAAGCTCGATCATCATGCAGTTGTTGACGGTCGTCGTCCCGAACCTGGAAAAACTGGCCAAAGAAGGCGAAACGGGCCGTCGCAAGATCAACCAGTACACGCGCTACGGCACCATCATTCTCTCGCTGATCCAGTCTTTCTTCATCGCGCTCTGGCTCGAGAATCCGTCCCGCTTCGGCGGATTGGAGATCGTGGAGTTTCCGGGATGGCCTTTCCGCCTGCTGACGATGCTGACGCTGACGACCGGTTCCGCGTTCATCATGTGGCTCGGTGAGCAGATCCAGGAGAAGGGTATCGGCAACGTCATGTCGCTGATCGTCGCGGCGGGCATCCTGTCGCGCGTGCCGACCGCGATGTACCAGATGTTCGAGCTGATGAGGCCCGGCCAGGCCGCCTCCCAAGGCGTCGGACAGGTCGACGGCATCAAGATCATTTTCATGCTGGCTATCATGGTGGCCGCAATCGTCGCGGTCGTGCTGCTGACGCAGGGCGAGCGCAAGATCCCGGTCGAGTATGCCAAGCGCGTTGTCGGCCGTAAGGTATTCGGCGGCCAGTCGACGTTCATCCCTTTTAAAGTGAATAACGGCGGCGTGATGCCGATCATTTTCGCGCAGTCGATCATCCTGTTCCCGGCGACGATCGGCGTGTTCGTACCGAACCAGTTCATCCAGCAGGCCGCGGCGGCGATATCGCACGGCTCGGCCGGTTACATGATCTCGCTGATGCTGATGATCGTTTTTTTCAGCTATTTTTACACCGCGATCGCGTTCAACCCGGCGGACGTCGCGGAAAACATGAAAAAATACGGCGGGTTCATCCCCGGCGTCAGGCCCGGGCAGGCGACGTCCGATTATTTTGAATTCATCATCAACCGGATCACGCTGCCGGGCGGCATATTTCTGGCCGTCATTGCCGTGGCGCCGGATGTGATCGGAAAGATGCTGAGCATTCCGGTCCAGATCGCCGACTTCTTCGGAGGTACGGCGCTGCTGATCGTTGTCGGCGTAAGCCTCGATACGATCAAGCAGATCGAATC
>CAZCVC010000059.1:0-7474 GCA_964502045.1 uncultured Planctomycetia bacterium
TTCATGAGAAGGGTCTGATCTATCGCGGGGAATACATCATCAACTGGTGCCCGCGCTGCCAGACCGCTCTCTCCGACGAAGAGGCGCAGCACAAGGAAGTGCTAGGCCATCTTTACTACCTGAAATACCAGATCGAAGGCACGGACCAGCATGTGACCATCGCGACGACGCGTCCCGAGACGATGCTCGGTGACACGGCCATCGGCTTCAACCCCAAAGACGAGCGCTACCAGCACCTTATCGGCAAGACGGCCATTCTCCCTCTCTTGAACCGCCGCCTCCGCATTATCCAGGACGAGGACATCGATCCCAAGTTCGGGACCGGCGCGCTCAAGATCACGCCGGCCCATGACCCGGTCGATTTCATCCTGGCGCAGAAACACAAGCTCGACATCATCAACATCATGAACCCCGATGCGTCGCTCAACGACGCCGCCGGCGCCTACAAGGGCCTCGACCGCTTCGAGGCGCGCAAAAAGATCATCAGCGAGCTTGAGGACAGGCGAATTCTTCTCGAGACCAAGGAACACCTTCACTCGGTCGGCCACTGCTACCGCTGCCAGACCGTGGTCGAGCCTTACCTTTCCAAGCAATGGTTCGTCCGCATGAAGCCGCTGGCCAAGCCCGCGATCGCGGCGGTGAAAGAGGGGAGAACCGAGTTCCGTCCCGCCCGCTGGACCAAGGTGTACCTGGAGTGGATGAACAACATCAAGGATTGGTGCATCTCGCGACAGATCTGGTGGGGCCACCGCATCCCGGTCTGGTACTGCGCGCCATGCCGCGCCAAGGACGACGCGAAAGTTTTTTCCAAGGATAAAAAAGTTTACAGCGAGCCGGGCATGATCGTCGCCCGCGAAACACCGAAAGAGTGCCCGGTCTGCAAGAACAAGGACCTCCTGCAGGACCCGGACGTCCTCGACACGTGGTTCTCGTCATGGCTGTGGCCGTTTTCGACGCTCGGATGGCCCGGGGAGAGCAAAGACCTGAAGTTCTTTTATCCAACAGCGGCTCTCGTCACCGGCTATGAGATCATTTTCTTCTGGGTCGCGCGCATGATGATGGCGGGTATCGAGTTTATGGGTAAGGAGCCGTTCAAGCTCGTCTATATCCACGGCATCGTACGCGACGAGCATGGCGCCAAAATGTCGAAGTCGCTCGGCAACGCCGTCGACCCGATCGGCGTCATCGACGAGTACGGCGCCGACGCGTTGCGCTACGCGATCATCTCGATAACGGCCGAGGGCCAGGACGTCTACTGCTCGAAGGAAAAATTCGAGGTCGGGCGCAATTTTGCGAACAAGATCTGGAACGCCGCGCGCTTCCTTCTGATGAACCGCACCGGCAAAGGCAAGGCCCGGACGCCGAAGCCGGCCGACCTTCCGCCGATAGACCGTTGGATCCTGAGCCGTCTCCACCAGACCATCGACAGCGTGACGACCAGCCTCGACAAGAGCCGTTTCAACGAAGCGCTGGCGACCCTTTATGACTTTTTCTGGCACCAGTTCTGCGATTGGTACGTCGAATTGGCCAAGCCCAGCATCAAGACGCCTGAGACGCAGTGGGTGCTTGAGACCGTGCTCGAGACGACGCTGCGGCTGATGCATCCGTTCATGCCGTTCATCACCGAGGAGATCTGGCAGCAGGTTCCGCACGAGGGCGATTCGATCATGATCGCCGAGTGGCCGAAGGCCTCGAAGAAGTGGATTGACGAGAAGGTCGAGTCCGACGTTGCGCTGATCATCAGCGAGATCGAAGCCATCCGCAACGTACGCTCAGCCTGGCAGATCAACCCGAAAGACCACGTTGCCGTGGCCGTGAAGACCTCGCGCGACAAAGAGCTGAAAGTTTTGAAAGAGTATTCATCGCACATCGTGCAGATGGCGAAGATCTCGTCGCTGCAGATGGGTAAGAACATCACGCGCCCGAAAGAGTCGGCCGTCGCCAACGTAGGCCGCGTTGAGACGTACGTCGTGCTGTCGGGTCTCGTCGACAGGAACACGGAAACGCAGCGCCTGGAGCTCGCGCTCGGCGACGTGGACCGCATGATCAAGTCGACCGAGGGCATGCTGCAGAACCAGAGCTTCGTCGCGCGCGCGCCTAAAGACATTGTTGAAAAGGAGCGCACGAAGCTCGAAGAACTTTTGAACCGCAAGAAACGCCTCGAAGAAAACCTGAAAACGCTGACGGGCTAAAAGCCATGCTCCGCACGGACGTCATCGACCTGATCGTCAAGCTCGCGCTGCGTGAAGACGTGGGCTCGCGCGACGTCACCTCCTCGGCAATTATCCCCAAGAACGCGCACGTGAAGGCCGGTATCCAGGCCGGAGAAGCCGGAGTTCTCTGCGGCATCGGTGTGGCCGAGATCGTTTTCCGCCACGCGGACGAAAACCTGCGTTTTCTGCCGGTCGGCAAGGACGGAGACCGCATCGAACCGGGCCAGGAGATCGCCTATATCGAAGGCGATGCGTCTTCGGTGCTGATCGCCGAAAGGACCGCACTTAATTTTATCAGCCATCTGTCGGGCATCGCGACGCTGACGGCGCAGTTCGTCGCAAAAGTGAAGGGGACACCGGCGCTCATCCTCGACACGCGCAAGACGACGCCAAACCTGCGCGTACTCGAAAAATTCGCGGTGAAGACCGGCGGCGGCACGAACCATCGCACGGGCCTGTATGACCAGGTTCTCATCAAAGACAACCACCTGAAGATCCTGCGCAATCAAAAGATCGTCGATATCGTCGCGCTCGCGAAAAGCAGCGCCCTGAAGAACGTGCCCGTCGGTATCGAAGTGAAAAACTTTAAAGAGCTGGAAGAAGCCCTGAAAGCCAAGCCAAGCTACATTCTGCTCGACAACATGTCACCGGAAACCGTGAAGCAGTGCCTCGATATCCGTGCGAAAGCGGGGACCAAGGTCCCGTTTGAAGTCTCCGGCGGCATCACGCTCGACAACGTGCGTTCCTATGCGGAACTCGGCGTCGAGCGCATCTCCATCGGCGCTCTCACGCACTCGGCGCGCGGGCTGAACGTCTCCCTGGACATTCTCGGCTAAGGCAATGAAGTTCAAGATCTGTTCTCCCATGAAACCTCAGGGCGACCAGCCCGAGGCCATCCGCAAGCTCGTCGAAGGGCTGAACAGCGGCGAGAAATACCAGACACTGCTCGGCGTGACCGGTAGCGGTAAGACGTTCACGATCTCGCACGTGATCGCCCAGCTGAACCGCCCGGTGCTCGTGATGTCGCACAACAAGACGCTGGCCGCCCAGCTCTACAGCGAGTTCAAAGAAATTTTCCCCGAGAACGCCGTCGAGTATTTCGTCAGCTACTACGATTATTACCAGCCCGAAGCGTACATTCCGCACACGGACACCTACATCGAGAAGGACTCGTCGATCAACGAGGACATCGACCGCCTCCGCCTTCGCGCGACGAGTTCGCTTTTGTCCCGGCGCGACTGCATCGTCGTGGCGTCGGTGTCGGCGATCTACGGCCTGGGTTCGCCGGCCGAATACCGCGAAATGCTCGTATTTCTGAAAAAAGGGCCCGGTCTCGGCCGCGACGTGATGCTGAAGAGGCTGGTCGACATCCAGTACCAGCGTAACGACATCGACTTCAAGCGCGGCACGTTCCGCGCGCGCGGCGACGTCGTGGAAATATTCCTCGCCTATGAGGAAACGGCCATCCGCGTCGAATACGAGTGGGATGAGATCCGGAAAATATCGCGCATCGACCCCCTGACCGGCAAGACTCTCCACGAACTCGATGAGATCGCGGTCTATCCGGCCAAGCACTTCGTGACGACGCAGCCGCGCATGGAGCGCGCGCTCGTGCAGATCGAAGCCGAGCTTATCGAGCGTCTGAAGGAGCTGCATTCGCAGAACAAGATGGTCGAGGCCCAGCGCCTCGAGCAGCGCACGCGCTACGACATGGAGATGATGAAGGAGCTCGGTTTCTGTTCGGGCATCGAGAACTATTCGCGCATCATCTCCAACCGCGCGCCGGGAACGCGCGCCGATTGCCTTATCGACTATTTTCCAAAGGGCTTCCTGCTCGTCATCGACGAATCGCACATCACGATCCCGCAGATAGGCGGCATGTATTTCGGCGACCGTTCGCGCAAAGAGACGCTCGTCGACTTCGGCTTCCGGCTGCCGGCGGCATTGGACAACCGGCCTCTCAAGTTCGAGGAGTTCGAAACGCTGACCGGCGACACGCTCTATGTTTCGGCGACTCCGGCGCCGTACGAAATTAAGCGGTCCAGCCACGTCGTCGAACAGCTGATACGCCCGACGGGCCTGCTCGATCCCGAGATCGACGTGCGGCCGTCGAAGAACCAGATCGATAATTTATTGGAAGAGATCACGGCCCGCACGAAGAAGGGCGAGCGCTCCATCGTGACGACGCTGACCAAGCGTATGGCCGAAGACCTCGCTGCATATTTAAAAGACGCGGGCGTTCGCGTCAAATACCTGCATTCCGAGATCGACGCCATCGAGCGCGTCGAGATCCTGCGCGACCTGCGCCTGCAGAAGTTCGACGTCATCGTTGGCATAAATCTGCTGAGGGAGGGCATCGATCTGCCCGAGGTCTCGCTCGTGGCAGTGCTCGACGCGGACAAGGAGGGTTTCCTTCGCAGCCAGACCTCGCTGGTGCAGATCGCCGGCCGCGCCGCGCGCCACGTGAACGGCTACGTGATCTTCTACGCCGACAAGATCACGGCCGCGATGCAGAACACCATCAATCAGACGCGCCGCCGCCGCAAGATGCAGACCGAATACAACGCGAAACATGGCATCACGCCGACATCGATCAAAAAGGAGATCCGCGAAGGCATCGAGTCGATCCGAAAGGCGCGCGAGCTCGTGCAGGCGACCGCGGGGCTCACGGGCGAGAGCGGCGACACGTTCCAGGCGCTTTCCGACCTCGAGGCCGAGATGGAGGAGGCCGCGCGCAATCTCGATTTCGAGCGGGCGATCCGCCTGCGCGACGAGATCAAGAAGATCCGGAAAAAGCTCGAAAGCGAAAGACCCGAGAAGCCCGTAAAGCCCAAGAAAAAGGCGCACGCCCAATGACGAAGAGCGCCCAGATCCTCAATTTCCTGCGCCGCCACCGCGGGGGCTACATTTCCGGCGAAGAGGTATCGGAGAAGATCGACGTGTCGAGGGCGGCTGTCTGGAAAGAGATCCAGGCGCTGCGCGCGCTCGGCTACGAAATCGACGCGCTGCCGAAGCAGGGCTACCGGCTCTTGCGCATTCCGGACAAGCTTTTTGCGGACGAGATCGGGTTCGAGCTGGATACCGAGATCATCGGGAGCCGCATCTTTTCCTATGAGGACCTGGATTCGACGAATGACACGGTGTTCAAGATGGGGCAGGACGGCGTGCCTGAGGGTGCCGCCGTTTTTACTGAGCACCAGAAAAAGGGGCGCGGCCGCCTCGGCCGGACGTGGAGCGCGCCGAAAAACAAGTCAGTGCTTTTTTCCTACCTACTGCGCCCAAAAATGAGCCCCGCGGAGATCGCGCGCGTCACGCTCGTGACCGGCGTGTCCATTATCAAGGCCGTGCGCAAAACCACGGGGAAACCCCTGGGCCTGAAGTGGCCGAACGACATTTATTACGAAGGAAAAAAGGCCGGAGGAATTTTGACCGAAATGAGCGCCGAAGCTGATAAAATCAACTTCGTCGTCGTCGGTGTCGGGCTGAACGTCAATTCGAAGGGATCGGAGCTGCCGCCGCAGGCGGTTTCGCTGAGCGAGGCCGCGGGCCGTGAGATCCCGCGCATCGCGTTGGCGCAGGCGCTGCTTCGAGAGATCGAAAATGATTACCAGCGGCTCAAAGAAGGGCGATTCGAAGACATCGCCCGCGAGTGGGAAGAATACTCGGTCACGACGGGGCAGAGGGTCGTCGCCAGCCTGCCTGACCGGAAGATCGAAGGCCAGGCGACCGGCATTGACGCGGATGGCGCGCTTTGGATACGCCGGGACGACGGCCTGCAGGAACGCGTTTTATCGGGGGACATCCAGCAATTAAGATACTGAGCGAAGTATACGCCAAAAGTTTATGGGCCGTTGACATCGGTAATACCAGCGCGCATTTCTCGCTTTGCACGAAAGGCAGTTTCGAGCGCGAATTCCGTCTGAAAACATCCGAATTAAAACGCGCGGCGGCCGAAATTCGCCGTCACGTCAGGATTCGGCCCGAGACCGTGATGGTCATCGCCAGCGTAGTGCCCTCAGCCTCTGCAGAGCTAAAAAAAACCGCCTCACGTCTGGGTATCCCGTCTTTTCTGGTCGGTAAGGATTTCCAGGTCCCCATCGCCAACCGTTATAAGAATCCCCGCCAAGTCGGCATAGACCGGCTTCTGAACGCTTTTGCCGCTTACAAGATCCACCAAAGAGCTCTGATCATCATCGATTTCGGTACGGCCATCACGTTCGACATCATTTCCGGGAAAGGCGAATATCTCGGGGGCATCATCGCTCCCGGCATCGAGATAAGTCTCGAGGCGCTTTTCCAGAAAACCGCCCTTTTGCCGAGGATACAGCTCCAGCATCCCCGGGCTCTCATCGCCCGCGACACCGTGGAAAGCATCCGGGTAGGCTGCTCGGTCGGCATCGGGGGACTGTGCGACCGTATCGTCGAAAAGCTCGGTCGCGACCGCCTTCGAAAGCCCCTCGTGATCGCCACGGGAGGGTATGCCGGGTTCATGCGACGTTATTGCCATTCGATAGCCAGCATCGATGACCAGCTGGTGCTCAAAGGGATCGTTTGGACGTATTTGGCAGCCCGCCGCAAAACCTGAGAAGGTCTCCCGCCGATTCTAAAATTAGTTGACTTTTGAGGGGTTTTCTGTAGAATACTCTGTTAGCACTCATTAGAAACGAGTGCTAATACAATTTTACCTATAACCACCCATTCAGTCACCGTTTCAAGGAGGAAAGTGATGGAAAAATCGAAGATTCAGCCGTTGGGCGATCGTGTTTTGGTCGAGCCGTTGGAAGCCGAGGAGAAGACCTCGAGCGGCATCGTGATCCCGGACACCGCCAAAGAGAAGCAGCAAAAGGGCAAGGTCATCGCCGTCGGTAAAGGCCGCGTCGATGAGAACGGCAAGGTCAGCCCGCTCGAAGTCAAAGTGAGCGACCAGGTCCTGTTCGGCCGTTATTCCGGCACCGAAGTGAAGATCGCCGGCACGGACTACCTCATCATCAAAGAAGAAGACATTCTGGGCATTATCCGCTAAACAACCAATCAAGGAGCATTGAACATGGCAAAACAATTGATATACAGCGAGGAAGCGCGTCGCTCCATCCTGAGCGGCGTCGAGCAGCTCGCGAGGGCTGTCAAAGTGACGCTGGGGCCCAAAGGCCGCAACGTCTGTATCGACAAAAAGTTCGGCTCTCCGACCATCACGAAAGACGGTGTCACGGTCGCAAAAGAGATCGAGTTGAAGGACCCTTATGAGAACATGGGGGCCCAGA
>CAZCVC010000060.1:0-7458 GCA_964502045.1 uncultured Planctomycetia bacterium
CTGGTCGGGGTTGAGGCCCGCCTCTTTCATCGCCATCTTCATCGAACGGGTCGCTCCCTCGCCTTCCGGATGCGGAGCGGTCATGTGGAACGCGTCGCCGTTGAGAGCATAGCCGACGACTTCGGCGTAGATCTTCGCGCCGCGCTTCTTGGCGTGCTCGAGCTCTTCGAGCACCACGATACCGGCGCCTTCGCCCATCACGAAACCGTCGCGGTCCTTGTCGAACGGGCGCGACGCGCCTTTCGGATCGTCGTTGCGCGTCGAGAGCGCCCGCAGCGCGCAGAAGCCGCCGATACCCAGCGGCGTGATGCAGCTTTCGGTGCCGCCGGCGACCATGACCTTGGCCTGGCCGTGCTGGATGAGCCGGTACGCTTCGCCGATCGCGTGCGTACCTGTCGCGCAGGCCGTGACGACCGCGAGGTTGGGGCCTTTGAAATTGTGGAGGATGGAAACCCAGCCGGCTGCGATGTTGATGATCAGCATCGGGATCATGAACGGCGTAAATTTGGCCGGGCCCTTATCGATGTAGATCTGGTGGGTCTCTTCGACGATGCGCAGGCTTCCGATTCCGGAGCCTATCAGCACGCCGATGTCTTCGGGGTTCTGGACTTTGGAATCGATGCCGGAATCTTTGATCGCCTCGCCGGCGGCCGTGACCGCGAACTGGCAGAAAAGCTCCATGCGGCGCGATTCTTTCATCGGGATCGTATCGGTGGCGACGTAGCCTTTGACTTCGCCGGCTATCTTGGCGGGGAATTGATGCGGATCGAACGTCTTGATCGTGTCGATGCCGCTTTTTCCCTGGATGACGGCGCTCCAGAAATCGTTGGTGTTGTTACCGACCGGAGTGACCGTTCCCAGACCGGTAACCACGACCCTTGGATAGGTCATAGTCGGATTTAAAGAGGGCTTATTTCGAGGACTTCGAAGCTTTCTCTTCGATATAGCGGACCGCTTCGCCGACCGACGTCATCTTTTCGGCGTCTTCGTCGGGAATCTCGATGCCGAATTCCTCTTCGAGCGCCATGACGAGCTCAACGGTGTCGAGAGAGTCGGCACCAAGATCGTCCACGAAGGACGCTGTTTCGGTGACTTCTTCGATCTTGACGCCCAGCTGCTCGGCGATGATTTGTTTAACTTTTTGTGCTACGTCGGCCATTTAATTTATTCCTCCATGATTACATTACCATGCCACCGTCAACCGTGATGACCTGACCAGTGATGAAACTGCTTTCGTCCGATGCTAAGAACACCGCCGCTTTGGCGATGTCCGCCGGTTTTCCCAGGACGCCCACCGGTATGGATTTCAAAATTTTCTGCTTCACTTCGTCGCTGAGCGCGCCGGTCATGTCGGTCTCGATGAACCCCGGGGCGATCGCGTTAATTAAAATATTCCTGGAACCGAGCTCTTTTGCCGCGGATTTGGTCAGAGCGATGATGCCCGCTTTGCTGGCCGCGTAATTGGCCTGTCCGGCGTTGCCGATGAGCCCTATGACCGAGGCCATGTTGATGATCCGCCCGGCCCTTTGCTTCATCATCGTCTTGGCGACCGACCGCATACAAATAAAGGTGCCCTTTAGGTTTGTATCGAGCACTTCGTCCCAATCCTCATTGGACATGCGCAATAAAAGTCCGTCTCGGGTCAATCCAGCATTGTTGACGAGTATATCAATGCGTCCATATTTGTCAAGGGTTTTGTCCACCATTTCCTCGACTTTTTCGCTGTCTTTTACGTCGAGAACGAATGCGGTCGGCTCATGCGCTCCAAGCGCCTTGATCTCCGCAGAAAGCGTCTTCAAAAGCTCTTCGTTCCGGGCCGTGATGACGAGTTTTGCGCCCTCTTTGGCGAACGAGAGCGCGATATCGCGCCCGATGCCCCGGCTGGCGCCGGTGACAATGGCTACCTTATCCTGCAATCGTTTGGCTGTCGATGACATGCAAGTCCTCCAGGGTCCCGATGGTCAGCGTTTCGGCCGCCGGGTCGATCTTTTTCAGGAGCCCCTTCAGCACCTTGCCGGGGCCGAGCTCTACGAACGTCCGGACGCCCTGGGACATGATGTAGCGCATCGAGTCCTCCCATAGCGTGCGGTGGTTCATCTGCAATACGAGGTTGCGCTTGATCTGGGCCGGGTCCGCCTCGGTCTTCGCGGTCAGATTGCTGACGACGGCGATCTTCGGCGTGATGATCGGGATGTTGGCGAGCGCGGCCTCGATCTTCTGGCAGGCCGAGTCCATGCATTTTGAATGGAAGCCGCCCGAGACGTCGAGCGGAATGACTTTTTTCGCGCCGGCCTCGCGCAGCTTCTCGATCGCCTCTTCGACGTTCTTCTTGAAGCCCGAGATCACGATCTGTCCGGGAGCGTTGAGATTGCCGAATTCGGCACCGGTCTGTTCGCATATTTTTTCGACGAGCGGCAGCTCGGTGCCGAGAACAGCCGCCATCAGGCCCGGGCGTTCGGCGGCAGCGGCATCCATGAACTGCCCGCGGCTGCGCACGAATTTGAGGCCGTCCTCGAACGAGATCGCGCCGGCCGCGCAGAGCGCCGTCGCCTCGCCGAGGCTCAGGCCCGCCGCGAAGCGGACGTTGAATTCCTTCATCTTCGCATGCTGTTTCAGCACCGCGAGCGCTGCGATGCTCGTCACGAAGATCGCGGGCTGGCTGTAGCGCGTCTGCGTCAGCTTTTCCGCGGGTCCGTTGAAGCAGGCGCCGATGATGTCAAAGTCGAGAATTTTTGCAGCCTGGTCGTAAATATCCTTGGCCGCCGGATACGTCTGGTAAAGGTCTTTGCCCATGCCGACGTACTGCGAGCCCTGGCCCGGAAACAGGAACGCTGCGTCTACCCCGCCCATCGGCGCCCTCGCTGAATTCTGATGGGCGGGGTCTACCATTCGAGCACCATCGCGCCCCATACCAGGCCGCTGCCGAACGTCGCGATCACGACCTTGTCGCCTTTTTTGATCTTTTTTTCTTCGATCGCCTCGCAGAGTGCGATCGCGCAAGACGCCGCCGACGTGTTGCCGTACTTCTGGAGATTGATGAAAACTTTTTCCTTCGGAAGGCTGAGCCTCTCGCCGACCGCCTCGATGATGCGCAGGTTGGCCTGGTGCGGCACGAAGCAGGCCACGTCGTCCATTTTCACGCCGGATCTCTCGAGCGCTTTTTCGACCGCGTCGGCCATGCCGCGCACGGCCAGTTTGAACACGTCCCCGCCGCTCATCTTCAGGTAATGCCCTTTGGCGGCTATCGTCTCGGCCGTCGCCGGCGTCCGCGAACCGCCGCAGGATATTTTAAGAAGGTCCGCGTGCTGGCCGGCGGAACCGATCACGGTCGAAAGAAAACCGCCCGTTTTGACTTCCGAAACCACCGCCGCGCCGGCGCCGTCGCCGAACAGAACGCAGGTCGACCGGTCCGTCCAGTCTATATAGGAAGAGATGAGATCGGCGCCGACCACGAGCACGTTTTTATACGTGCCGGCCCGCACGAACTGCTCGGCCGTGAAAAGCCCGTAAACGAACCCGGCGCAGGCCGCGGCCAGGTCAAAAGCGGCCGCGTTGGTCGCGCCGATCTTGTCCTGCAGCAGGCACGCGCAGGAAGGAAGCGGCATGTCGGGCGTCGAGGTCGCCGCGATGATGAGGTCGATGTCTTCGGGTTTCAAGCCGGCGTTCTTCAGCGCGAACAGAGCGGCTTTGGCCGACAAGTCGCTGGTGCCGGTTCCTTTTTCCGCGATCCTTCTTTCGGATATGCCGGTCCGCGTGCGTATCCACTCGTCCGACGTCTCGACCATTTTTTCCAGGTCTTTATTGGTCAGCACCTTTTCCGGTACGTAAAACCCGAGCCCCTTGATCCCTACGCGCATTTAAATTTATCCGTTTCTCAGTTATTGGTTCTGAAGGCTTCGAGGATGTGCTGGTTGATCTCATATTTGACGAATTCGCCGGCGACGCGGATCGCGTTCTTGATCGCGCGGGCGTTCGAGGAGCCGTGGCTGATGACGCAGTTGCCTGCCACGCCCAGCAGCGGCGCGCCGCCGTTTTCCGAATAATCGATCTCTTTTTTCAACGCGTCGAATGCCGGCTTCGCCAGCATCGCGCCGGCCATCGTCAGCGGGCTGCGCTTAAGTTCGTGCTTCAGCATCTTTCCGATCACGTCGGCGATCGATTCGGACACCTTCAGCACGACGTTGCCGACGAAACCGTCGCAGACGACGATGTCGACCGAGCCGTTGAAGATGTCGCGGCCTTCGACGTTGCCGATGAAGTGCAGGCTCGATTTGTTGAGCAGCTGGTGCGCTTCCTTTATATACTCGGTCCCCTTCGTTTCCTCTTCGCCGATATTGAGGATGCCGATCGAGGGGCGGCTCTTCTTCAGGATGTAGCGGAAATAGACGTCGCCCATCACCGCGTATTGGTAGAGATGGACCGGCTTGGTGTCGATGTTGGCGCCGACGTCGATGAGCAGCGTCGGCGTCTTCAGCGTCGGGAACAGGATGCCGATGCCCGGGCGCTCGACGCCTGCCAAGAGACGCCATTTCAGCGTCGTCGCGACAACGGCGGCTCCGGTATGGCCGGCCGTCACAACGGCGTCGGCCTGACCGTCGCGCACGAGGTCGACACAGATGGAGACCGAGGAGTCCTTTTTCTTACGGATCGACGCCGCTGCCGATTCGTCCATGCGGACGAAGCTGCCGGCATGGCAAACGGTGATGTTTTTCGGGACGTTCTTGTGCTTTTCGAGTTCCGAGTGGACCAGGTTCTGGTCGCCGACGATCGTGATGCGGCAGTCGTACTCGCGGGCCGCCATGATCGCTCCGGCCACGGCTTCCTGGGGGGCGTGGTCGCCCCCCATTCCGTCGAGGGCAATTCTCATCGGGATGAGATCATCCCTTTTTCTTCTTTTCCTTCGATTTGATGCGGATCACCTGCCGGCCCTTGTAATAGCCGCACTTCGGACAGACGCGGTGGGACTGAATGGGATTGCCGCACTGTTTGCAGGCGCTGGTGGCTTGGACCACCATCTTGTCGTGCGTGCGCCGTTTGCGTGTGCGCGTGTTGGAATGTCGTCTTTTTGGATTAGGCATTGTTCCTCGCTTTTTGGGTGAAAATCATTCGGCCGAATCGCAGCCGCAGGCGCCTTCGTTAAGGTTGGCGCCGCAGGACAGGCACAGGCCCTTGCAGTCCGGTTTGCACAGTATCCTTATCGGATAATCGAGTATGATCTCGTCCCGAACGTCCGGATCGATGCTGACCGAATCCTGGCCCTTGATATCATAATGAAGGGTGAAGTCTTTTTCAAATAGATTATTAAACTCCTCGAGGCACAGCGAACAGTCGAACGACCTCTCGCCCTCGACGTGCACATCGACGGTCAGGTCCTCGGCGTCCCTTACGGCCTCGGCGCGGACGCGCAGCGGCTCCGAGAAATGCATGACGCCGATGTCCAGGTCCAGCGCCGCCGGGTCTATCTCCTCTTCGAAGACCTTCGGATCGTCGCTTTTCATCTTACTGACAACAATTTTCATGAAATCATCTCCTTCTGCGCGATTTCCGGTATTTTTTATGGATCGCCTCGAGAACAAATTTGGGGACGAACGGGCTGACGTCGCCGTTGAGCACCGCCAGCTGCTTGACGAGGCGGCTCGAGATGTAAACGTGCGATTCGTGCGGCATCATGAATATCGTCTGGATATCGTTGGCGAGTTTGCGGTTGGTGAGCGCCATCTGAAACTCGTATTCGAAATCGGATATCATGCGCACGCCGCGGATCATCGCGTTGGCCTTCTTCAGGCGCGCGTAGTCGACGACGAGGCCCCGGAAATGCTCGACCGTGACCCGTCCGCCCAGCCCGGCCGTCGCCTTCTTGAGCATCGCGACGCGCTCTGCGACCGTGAACAGCGGCGTCTTGTCGGCGCTGTCGTGCGCCACGGCGACGATGACCTCGTCAAAGATCGTCAGCGCCCTCTCGATCAGGTCGATGTGGCCGTAAGTCACCGGGTCGAACGTGCCCGGGTAGACGCCGCGCGTAAACTTCGATTTCATGGGCTTCCTCATTTAGAATTCTCTTTGCATTATAGGGGAAAAACGCGTCCGGGTTCAAATATTATTTACGCGAGGAAGCCATGACAGGCTCGAATTCTAGTTGTAT
The DNA here is from genome assembly GCA_964502045.1 of uncultured Planctomycetia bacterium. GTDB lineage: Bacteria > Omnitrophota > Gorgyraeia > 2-02-FULL-51-18 > 2-02-FULL-51-18 > CAMDWQ01. The sequence goes on from CAZCVC010000060.1 coordinate 6,143, forward strand.
AATGAAGCGCATGAAATCCCGCGGAAAGCATTTTAAAAAAATATTCGTCGCGGCGCTCGCGCTGTCCGTCCTCGGGACCCTGTATGGGAACTTCGGCATCCTTCCCGGCCGCGCCAAGGCCTACGCGATCGCGATGATCCTCGAAACCACCGGCAAAAAAGTCTCTTTCGAAAAGGCGTTGTGGCTGCCGATGCAGGGGTTCGTGTTTTACGGCCTCGACGTCAGTGAAAAAAACGACATGCCGCTGTTTTCGGCCAGGCGTTTCGCGCTCGATGTGAAGATCCTCCCCTTTTTAAGTGAAAAAAAGATCGTCATCCGCAACGTGCTGCTCGAAAGCGCCGTCTACGACTGCGTCATCGACAAACGCCGCATCGTCGTGGCGAAGCCGGCGCCAAAGACCGAGATCTCGGGCCAGATCCGCGTGCCCACGCTGGAAGACGCGAAAAAGATCCGACTCGAGGACGTCGCCGGCGGCCCCGACATATTCCTTCCCGAGAACGTCTACATCGAACAGATCCAGATCTCGAACGGTCTCGTCACGGTCCGCCGGAACGAAAACTCGACGCCGGCCGAGACCGTCCATGCGATCAACGTGCGCATGGGGTTCCAGAAACCGCCGTACCTCCGCTTCGACGGTTCGTTCAAGCTCGGCGAAAAGACCTACGCCTCGATCGGGCTTTCCGGAATGTGGGACCTAAAGCTGGCCTCGTACGAATTCAAGCTAACGACCGAATGGGACCAAGTTCCCTTGTGGCTGAAAGACTACCAGAAGGGCCATTTCCTGACGCTGGACGAGGGCCGCGTCAAACTCGAGACGCGCCTGCGGAGCGTCGGCGAGGAAAAAGCGCTGTTTTACGCGGACGCCGACCTGCGCGACGCCGGCATCCGCATCAAGGATGGAAGCTACCGCGGGCGCCTGCGCGTGAACGCCAAGGGCCTTTTCAATTTTCTGACGAGAAAAGTCGAGCGTTATAAAGGCTCACTGGAGCTCGTCGACGTCGCGATACAGAACCTCTCCCCGTCGATCCAGAACATCGACCGCGTCGAGGGCAAGATCGAATTCCAGCCGGACCTGCTGACCGTCGAATCGATGCGCGGCAAGTACCAGGACGTGCCGTTCGACGCGCGCGGCACGGTGACGTCGTTCCGCGACCTTATCGTGAAAGGCCAGATCTACATGCACGTGACGCTCGAGAAGATAGCGGGGCTGGTCCCGGCCGCGCATCAGAAACTTCTGCAGGCTTTCGACATGAGCGGTGACGGCGAAGCGCTGACAGTCATCACGGGTTCGTTGAAGAAACAGGGAGAGCTCATCA
>CAZCVC010000061.1:0-7443 GCA_964502045.1 uncultured Planctomycetia bacterium
CGCCGGCAGCGATGCGACGACCATGATCTGCCCGGTCGACTTATTGAGCATCTGGAGGTCCTGTCCGCCCGAGTAGGTAGAACTCTTCACGACGCGGAAGCAGATGTTGGCGTTCGATCGGGACTTGACGAAGCCCAGCGGCACGAATTGCCTGGGCATGAAAGGGTTGAGCGTCTTCACCGAGAAGAACACCCACGCCGCCGAGGGAATCGCGGCGCCCGGGAACGTCTTCCAGTTACCGGTGCCGGCGTAGAGCTGGACATTCGGAGCACTCGCATACGTATACGTGAGGCCGCCGGTCGCGGGATAGATCGCGTTCTCCGCGTTCTTCGCCTGAAAATGCGCGGCACGCTGCTTGTAGAAATTGGCCTTCGCCGGGTTACCGAGGCGGTCGTGGTAATCGGCCAGCAGCAAATACGCGAGAATGACCTGATTGGTTCCCTCGACCCACTTCATGCCCCTGCGGCCGATGAGCTGCGCGTTCACGGCGTCGGCGAAATCGAAACCGGTCGCCTGCGTATAGTCGGTCGTGAACGTCCCGTCGGCTTTCACCATGTAATTCTGCTCGATCTTCAGAGCCAAGGCGTCGGGGTCCACGGGGAAATATTGCTTCAGCGCATCGGGCCCGATGGCCGAGAGCGCCCACGCTTGGACGTCCAGCGTCCACAGCGGATCCCAAATAAAATTCCCGGCCGCGTCCACCTTGCCGCCGCGCTTGAACATGCCTTTGGCCGGGTCCCAGGCCTTGAATTTGAGCCAGCCGGCGACCTGGTTTTTTTGCTCCATAAAGAAATCGCGGTCGGCCTGAGTTGAGGCCGTGGCCGAGAGCTCCTTCGTCAGCGCGTAGAAATCGAGGTTGAATTCGGTCGAATAGATCTTGCCGTAATTGGGGTTGCTGTTGGGGTTGTCCGGCGTCATCGCGACGGCGCCGTCCTTGCGGGGAAGGCTTGCGGCCCACTTGCCGATAGCCGTGGCGAGCGCTTTCGCGCGGCCTTTTTCTCCCGAATCTCCGCTGACGGCTTCATAGCGCAGGCAGAAGAGCGCCATCCAGCAATTGGCGCCCATTTCTTTTTTCCATTCATAGCGGTACCATTCGTTCGCCTTGTCGACGTTGTAGACGGACCAGAAGCCCGAGAACGCGGCGCCCTGTTTTTGCCATTCGGCGTAATAAAAATCGAATATTTTTTTAGCAGCAGCCGTGTTGCCGTTCTCGAGCAGCGAGATCGCGGCGACGGCCTGGTCGTAGGTGTAGGCCTGCGTCTTCGCGTAGATCTTGGCCCACTCCTGCTGAATGCCTTCGTGATAAATGAAGGCCGGGTCGTCCGGATGGCTTGAGATGAGCCCGCTGGCGTTGGCCGCCTGTCCGTTTATCAGCCATGCCGCGATTTGGGCGGTGCTGGGCATCGAGGCCGCGATGTTGCTTGAGGTCAGCGTGAGGACCGCGTTCCGGTTGTCCACGGTCGACTGTGCGGCCAGGGCCGCCCGTTGGTTTTCAGCCTGCTGGATTGCGCTCATCTGTTCCACCTGCACGGCGGTCGCGCAGTAGCCGGGCTGGGCTGCCGTGAGGGTCACAAGCAGCACCAGCGCGCTTTTCTTATGGAGGTACTGTCTAAAATTTTGTATCGTCATGGGGTCCCGCTCCTCTGTTATTCGGTCTTCGGACTCTTAATGTAAACGTTTACATTTCAGAGTATACGTCCCGGCCGGGGAAAATGCAAGGGGGTCTAAAAAATAATTCTTAGGGGCTAAACAAGGCCTTTGGGAGGGGTGTTTTCAGCGGTAATGGAACGCGAATTTGATCTCGATATCTTCCTTCCCGATAAGGGCCAGGATCTCCTGAGGGACGGGCCCGAAGCCCGAGGCGCGCTGGACGGCCTGGATGCAATAGGTCGCGAATTCGGGGCTGCCCTCGCTCTCGAGAATCTTCACTTCCTTGATCTCCCCTTTCGCATTGAGCCTGAAGCTCAAGTACACGTCGGCAGTACGGAAATCGAGCGGGTATTGGAAGGCCAGGTAAGGGTACCAGCTGAGCCAGACCTTCTCCTTCAGGTTCTTCATGTAAACGCCCATGTCCGAACCCATCGCATCGAAAGAGGTCGTGCCGGAAAGCCGCGCGCCCTTGGATCTGGTTTTCGTCTGTTCCTGCGTCGTGATGCGGTCAATGCCCGAAAGCTCTTTTCGGCCGCTCTTCGCGGCGGCTTCCGGCTGTTTTTTCTGGTCGGCCGGACTTTCGGGGGCCGCGGGCGCAGGCTTAGGCTCTTCCTTTTTGACGGCATAACCTTCGAGGCCCGGTAATGCTTTTTCGCCGGCTTCGGGTTTTTTCTCGGCCTCCGGTTTTTTCTCGGCCTCGGTTTTGTCCGTGGGCGTCTGGGCCGGTGATTTTTTTATTTCTTCTTTTGCGGCGGACGCGCGGGACGCTTCGGGGCTGGCGTTAGGGTTCGGGCGCAGCTGGGAGACCTCGTCCACGGAACCCGTCTTTTCGGTGAGCGGCTTTCCTTCAGCCAGGGTTTTGATTTTCTGAAGGTCCTGCGCGGCGGAGTCCTTGTTGGAGATGCGGCGCGGCTTTTGGCGCGCGCTCTGCGGCTGGAGCACCGAAGGTGTGTCGACGAAATCGAAAAAAATGTTTTCGCGCGCGGCCTTCGCGCGCATCTCCTGCTTCATGACTTCGACGCTCTGGGCGTGGCGCTCGAAAGAGCGCTGGACGAGTATCAGACTGCTTGTGTTCAGAGCGATCGAAGCGGCAAGCGAATAAACGAGGGGTCGGAAGCTCATGGGACTTTCGGGGTCTTGTTGGGACGGGGCGCCCTCTCCCACTTCGGGATCTCGACTTCGACGTCGCCGCCGCCTAATAAACGGGCTTGGCAGGACAAACGGCAAGGTGGTTTCAGGTCGAACGCGTCCATGACCTCAGCCTCGGCATCTTCGATGCCGCTGAGTCGCCCGGCGCCTTTGTGAACGACGACGCGGCAAGTGCTGCATGAAGCGTTGCCGCCGCAAGTGTGGTAAATAGGGATCCCGTTCGACATAGCGATGTCGAGGAGTGACTCGCCGATATCGGCCCGGACTTCCTTTTTGCCGATGAAAGTGACCTTAACCATTCGCCTTGAGGTATTCCAGCACCTCGTCGGTGTGAACGTCCGGTTTGACCTTCTCGTACACCTTCTCGATCTTGCCGTCTTTCCCGATGATGAACGTCGTGCGCGCGACACCCATGTATTCTTTGCCGTACATGCTCTTTTTGACCCAGACGCCGTAGTCGTTGACGACCTTCTTCTCCTCGTCGGCCAAGAGTAGGAACGGCAGCTTGAATTTTTCGACGAACTTATCGTGCGACTTCACACCATCGGGACTCACGCCGAGCACCACTGCGTCGAGCTTCTCTATCTTCTTGATGCCGTCTCGAAAACTGCAGGCCTCGACCGTGCATCCGGGCGTGTCGTCCTTGGGATAGAAATAGAGGACGACGCGGTTCTTTCCCTTATAATCCTTCAGCGATACTTCCTTGCCGCCCGATGCGGTCAGTTTGAAATCGGGCGCTTTGGCGCCTTCGACGGGTATTGCCATGGCTATCTCCTTTATTACTTGTCCTCTAAAGGCCAAGCGGTGAATTCGAGTTTGTTGCCGTCCGGGTCGAGGAAATACACCGACCAGGAACGCTCCCTCTTTTTTTCGAAAGTGATGGTCACGCCGAGGTCTTTCAAATCCTTCACGACGGCGTCGAAGTCCTTGGTCGCGACGCGGAAAGAGATGTGGTTGCCGCCCAGGCCTGAGTCCTGGAGCAGGTGCTTCTCCCCGTTCGGGTCTCCCTGGATGAGGCCTATTAGCGAGGTGCCGCAGTCCATGAAATATTCGACGCCGGGCTTCTGGTATTCGCGCGGGCTGACTTTCAGACCTACGACGTCCTCGTAGAATTTTCTCGAAACTTCCAAATCGCGGACACTTATCGCGGCGTGGTCGAAACCTTGAATCTTGATCATCTACATCTCGCTCATTTTATGTGCTCGTGTTCTGTCGCGATTGCGCGCACGCTGTCGCGCTTGCGTGTATTCTTCCTCAGTCGCTTGGACTGATGACTGGGCGGCGGACTGGCAAAAATTCGCCTGCCGCGGCTGGACGCTCCCTGCGGAGAACACACGCAATCGCTCCACACTCCGAGCACCTCTTACAGTTGTTCGACTCTCTCTACTTTTCTCTGCCTAAAAACTCGGTATTCGGTGTATCCCGCATCTTTAGCGAGCTTCCAAGCTTTATCGTAATCTTTGCCGACGTCGCCGGGGTCGTGGGAGTCGGATGAGAAAGTGATGGGGACGCCTTGTTTTTGGTAAATCTTGAGAACATCGAGAGACGGGTAGATCTCGGCGACGGGCTTGCGCAGGCCGGAGGTGTTGATCTCGACGGTGACGCCGGTTTCTTTGAAGACCTTTGCGGTGTTTTCAATGTCGGAAGAGATGTCCTTGGTCGCACGGTGGCCGAATTTTTTGACGAGGTCCACGTGGCCGATGATGTCGAAGAGACCTGAGCGGGCGGACTTGCGCAGGAGTTCGTAATAATCGCGGTAGACGGTGTTGACGTCCTTGTCTTTCCAGCGGACCATTTGGTCGGGGTCGTCGAAGGCCCAGTTGTCGATAAAGTGAATGGAGCCGATGACGAAATCATAAGGATAGGCGTCGAGGATGGCGCGCGTTTTTTCCTCATAACCCGGAATGTAGTCGGCTTCGATGCCAACTTTGATCGTGAACGTCGGGAATTTTTTGCGCACTTCGCGCATCATGTCGTGGTACTGCGGGACCTCCTCGTAGCGCATCGTGTAGCGGGGGTCGGGGCCCGAGACGAGAGGCGCGTGGTCGGAAAAGCCGACTTCGGCCAGGCCCATCTTGAGCGCCTGGCGCACGTAGGCTTCGGGTTCGCCTGTGGCGTGGCCGCAGAGCGGCGTGTGCATGTGGTAGTCGACGACGGGCAGTTTCATCCGTTCCCCTTCTTCAAGAACCTTGCCGGGCTGAACGCGCGGGTCAGCGCCGCGTCGGTCCGTTTCCTTAGAATTATATCACTACAGAGCTTCCCCACCGAAAAACAAGTCGTGACGCCGTGGCCGCCCAAACCGGCCGTCCAGTAGAACCCTTCCAGCTTGGCGTCCTCGCCTAGGACGAAGCGGCCGTCGGGCGTCATCGTGCGGAGGCCCGATTTTCCGCCGCGGACCGTCAGGCGGCCGAGGCCGGGGGAGAATTTTTTTAGTTTTCGCGCCAGAGCCTTGCGCGCGGCAGGGTCTTCGGTGCGGGCAGCTTTGAGGCCGGCGGCGCCGACCGGGCGCTTGTCGCAGGGGCTTAAAAGCAGCGACGAACCTTCCGGGCGGAAATAAAATTCGTCGCTTAAGTCCCAGACGAAGGGCCAGACGCCCTGCCCCAGGCGAACCGGAGCCGTGAGGAAAAGGTGGCGGCGGTAAGGCACGAGGCGTATCTTTTGCGCGCCGGCTTTTTCGGCGAGACGCGCGCACCAGGCGCCGGCCGCATTGACGACTTTCGGGGACAATATCTCGAGGTCGCCGCAGCGAAGCAGAAAACGGCCGTTTTGTTTCGTTATGCTTTCAAGTTCGGTCCCGAACAGAATCTCTACGCCGAGTTTTTTCAGCTCGCCGCGGAAACCTTCGAGCAGAGGCGCGGTTTCGACGAGTGCGTCCGAGGGGCAGAACAGCGCTTTTTCGAAATCGCCGTTCTTCAAGAGAGGAACTTTCGCGGCGGCCTCGGGACGCGAGAGCCAGCGTGAGACGATGCCGAGAGCACCGGTCACGCGTTTGATGTTTTCGAGCACCGGAAATTTATTTTTTTTCGCCAGCAGGAGCGAGCCGTTCGAGCGGAACGAAAGACCCTTCCAGCCGGCGCGTGCCGCGACGGAAAGCGCCTGACGGCCGAGGCGCGCGAGCTTTGCCAGCGCGGGATCGGCGACGGTTTGCCGTATCATGCCGGCGTTGCGGCCGGAGGCGTGGCCGCCGAGCGATTTTTCCTGTTCGAGAACGATGATGCGGAGTTTTTTGGAGGAACGCGCGAGGTGATACGCGGTGGACAGGCCCGCGACGCCGGCCCCGACGATGACGACGTCCGCTTCGCGGCGCTTCATGTCAGCGGATCAGCGACTGGAGGCTTGCGAGCAGCTTTTCTTGTTCGGAGGGGCGGATCCCGCAGCCTGCGGAGTTGTGGTGGCCGCCGCCACCGAACTCACGGGCGACGAGAGCAACGTTGATGCCGTGCTTGGAGCGCAGGCTCACGCGGAAATTGCCTTTTTCGGTCTGGCGGAACACGGCCGCGATTTTCACGCCCTCGACCGAGCGCAGGTCGTCGGCGACGGCATCGGCGTCCGAGAGCTTGGCGCCGAAGCGCTTGAAATCTTTCTGGTGCACAACGGACCAGCTGACAGTGCCGTCGGACGAATATTGCGCGTTCAGCAGTGCATAGCTCGATAGTTTCAGCGTCGAGGCGCTCTTCGTCCAGTAGGACTCTTCGATCAGGTGCTGAAGGTCGACGCCGCACTCGATCAGCTTGCCGCAGATCTCGAAAGTTTTCGCGCGGATGTTGGAAAAACGGAACGAGCCCGTGTCGATGATAATGGAAGTCAGAAGGCACGTCGCGATCGCCGGCGTCACGTCGACTTTCATCGCGAGGATCAGATCGTAGACGATCTCACCGACGGCCGAGGCCTCGTTCTCGAGGACCTGAATTTTTCCGAACGACTCTCCAAAATCATGATGGTCGACCTGCACCGTCGTCTTGGCCTTGGAGAACGCTTTCTGGATGGTTCCCATCTGCCGCGCGCTGCCGCAATCGACGGCGACTGCCACGTCAGCCGCGCCGTCTGAGGATTCCGACAGAATGAGCTCGCTGCCCGGAAGGAACTGAAAACGCGTCGGCACGCCGTCCTGCGAAAGCATGGACACTTTCTTGCCCATCTGCAGCAACGCCAGGCCCAGAGCCAGGCAGCAGCCGATCGTGTCGCCGTCCGGATTTACGTGGGCGGCCACGATGACTTTTTTGGCCTTGCGTAGAGCGGCGGCAGCCTTTAAAACGTTGGGGTCGGTTATCTGTTTTACCATAAGTATATGATATTATTTAACTTAAGAGAATTAAAAATGGCGGCACACGAGGTCCTTCCAAAGGGACTTATGAGGACAGGGTAGCAAATGAAGCGGACCAAATCAAGGCTAAAAGCGCGGAGCGCCGGCAGGCTAATTACTCTTGATAAACTTCTCGCAGATCTTCAGGAAATTGCAGTTGTCGCAGAGGCGGGCGTTTTCGGTGTATTTGAAATTTTCACGCGGCAGAGGGATGTTGCGGCGCACGTCGAGCAGGAGCTTGCGCATGCCGGCGATGCTTTCGCGCATGAACTTTTTCGTCTCTTCAAGCACCTCGTCGGTCAGCGGCTGTTCTTTCGCGTACGCGTGCGGGGCGCTCAGGT
>CAZCVC010000062.1:0-7441 GCA_964502045.1 uncultured Planctomycetia bacterium
GTTCTTCTTGAGTTCAAAAAGCGTCGCCTCGTCGGTGTAATAGTTGCCTTCGCCGTGTGCGACCGGAATGCTCAGCATCTCGGCTTTTCGGGCCTTGTGCGTGAATGGCGTATTGGTGGTTTCAACCCGGAGGTCCACGTGTTTGCACACGAATTTCAGCGAGCGGTTACGCAGCATCGCGCCGGGCAGCAGGCCCGCCTCAAGCAGGATCTGGAAACCGTTGCAGATGCCGATCACGAGCTTGCCCTTGTCGGCGTGGCGGTAGACGCCTTCCATGACCGGCGAAAAGCGCGCGATGCCGCCGGTGCGCAGGTAATCGCCGTAGCTGAAACCGCCCGGCAGCACCATGCAGTCGAATTTGGCGATGTCGCGGTCCTTGTGCCAGACGAACTCCGTGTCCTTTTGCATCACGTGCTTCAGCACGTGGTAGCAGTCGTAATCGCAGTTGGATCCGGGGAAGACGACGACGCCGAATTTCATCCGTTGAACTCGTACCGGTAATCTTCGATCACGGTGTTGGCCAGCAATTTTTCGCACATCGCCTTCACTTTTTCCTCGGCCTTCGGCTTTTCGGTGGCTCCGAGGTCGAGCTCGATGTATTTTCCCATGCGCACATTCTGGACTTCGTCGAAGCCCATCGTGTTCAGCGCTTCCTGCACGGCCTTCCCCTGCGGGTCGAACACCGACTTCCTCAACGTCACGTACACTTTCGCTTTCAAGGCCTTCTCCTATGCTTTCGCTTTGAGCACGCGTTTGAAAATGGTGCCGACGTGCTTCAGGTGATAATCCAGGTTGAACAAAGATTCGAGTTCCTTCTTTTTGAAGCGCGACATCACTTCTTTTTCCTGAAGCAGCAGGTCCCGCAGGTTCAGGTTCTTGTCGTTCCAGACGCGCATCGCGTTCTTCTGCACGATCTTGTAGGCGGCCTCGCGCGAAAGCCCCTTGTCGATGAGCGCCAGCAGCACGCGCTGCGAAAAAATGAGGCCGCGCGTCTTCCAGATGTTTTCCATCATGTTCTTCGGGTAGACCTGGAGGCCGCGCAGCACGGTCGCCATCTCGGACACCATGAAATGCGCGAGGATGAACGAATCGGGCAGAATGATGCGCTCGACCGACGAGTGCGTGATGTCGCGCTCGTGCCATAGCGCGATGTTTTCGACGGCCGCGTGCGAATTGCCGCGCAGCACGCGCGCGAGGCCCGCGATGCGCTCGCAGTTGACGGGGTTGCGCTTGTGCGGCATCGCGCTCGAACCGGTCTGTCCTTCGGAAAACGGCTCTTCGAGCTCGAGCGTCTCGGTCTTCTGCAAGTGGCGGATCTCGGTGGCGAGTTTTTCGAGCGAGCCGCCGAGGATCGCGAGCGCGCTCAGCACTTCGGCGTGGCGGTCGCGCTGCAGCACCTGCGTGGAGACCGGCGCGACCTCGAGCTTCAAAAGCTTCAGCGTTTTCTGCTCGACGCGCGGGTCGATATTGGCGTACGTGCCGACGGCGCCCGAGATCTTGCCGTAGGAAATGACTTTGCGCGCCGCTTCCAGGCGCGTCAGGCTGCGGCGGAATTCGTCGTAAAAAAGCAGGAACTTGAGCCCCAGCGTCACGGGTTCCGCGTGGACGCCGTGGGAGCGGCCCATCATCGGGGTGTTCTTGTATTGGAGGGCCTTTTTCTTGAGGATGGCGGCGACGCCGGCCGTGCATTCGATCAGCAGGTCCAGCGATTCGCGGATCTGGAGGCTCAGCGCCGTGTCCAGCACGTCGCTGGAGGTCAGGCCCTTATGGATAAAACGGGCATTAGGGCCGACGTAATCGGCGACGCTCTTTAAAAAAGCGGTAACGTCATGTTTTGTAACCTGTTCATATTTATGAACATGCGATAAATTGAACGCGGCTTTTTTTTGGATGTTTCTGGCGGACTCTTTCGGGATCAGGTTGAGGGCCGCCATCGCATGACAGGCGGCAACTTCGACGTCCAGCATGACCTTGAACCGGTTTTGCTCGGTCCAAATCTGACCCATTTCAGGCAATGTATAGCGGTTGATCAAGTCGGCTCCAAAACCATTCTAGGGTGTCTAGAAAAGACTTAGATTATATCATGAGCCCCGGGTGCTGTCACGGCCGGGGTTATCGGCTGGAATAAAAGGCCGCCAGGCAGCGCGAGGTGGTCTCGAGATCCATCTGGCCGGGGGCCGTGCCCCTCCCCAGGTGGGCGAACGTCACGAGCGATCCGAACGCGGGAAACAGCACGCGGGAAACGACCCCCCGGCTTCCCATTGAAAGCGTGATGAGGCCCCGGGAAGCGTGCCGGGTCGTGAACTGGGCGAGCCTTTCGACGTCCCGTCCGGAACGGGCCGTCACGGCGATCTTCACAATGTCGGCGCCGGCCATTTTCGCGCGTTTCATGACATTCTCCAGAACGGCAGCGGCGGGCGTGGTCTTGAAATTGTGGTAGGAAATGATGACGGTCTTGCGGCGGCGGCGCGCCTCGCGGACGACGTCTTTCAGGATGGAAGCGGAGCTGAGCTCGATGTCGACGGCGTCGACGCTTTTCATCACCGACTTGAAAAGTTCGAGCCTCGCCTTCTCCGGACCTTTCCAGCGTCCCCCTTCTTTCTTCGAGCGGACCGTCGCGATGAGCGGCGTGCCTTTGAATTTGCTCATGGCCCCGGCGAGCGGAGGATGCAGGTCCAGGCGCAGTTCGGCCGCGTCCATGCCGCCGGCTTTGGCGCGACGCACGGCCGAAACCGAGGTCATGGCCGAGAACGGAACGACGATGGCGGGGCGTATGCCGAGAGCGAGACGGCCGAAGCGGATCTTTTTCATGGAAAATAGTATATCAGCCCGGGAATTAAAAAACCCGTTTTACGGCTTGGGACCGCAAAACGGATATTTTGAAAATTCCTGAAAATTAAGCGGCGAGTTCGGCCTGCTTGGCGAGGCGCAGGTCGTTCATTTCCTTGTCGAGGTTGAAACGGAACAGCATCACGAAACCGAGGCCCGGGATCTCTTTAATCTCGTAATCGAACAAGCCGGTCGACGGGATCGCGTTCAAGCGGTCCAGCGCGCGGTACAACGACGCGATGAAAACCACGGCGAACGACGTCGGCGACGTCCGGTCAGGTGACTGAACGCCGGCCAGATAAACGTGGTCGCGCATCGCGCCTGTCAGCCCTTCCGTCGAACCCAACTGGCGGGAAATATCGTCCGACGTAGAACCGTGTCCGAACACGAGGATCTTCGTAGAGCCGGCCGAAAGTTTCTGGGCGCCGTTGGTCTCGGCGATCACGGTCTGCACGGCGTCGTTGAACAGCGCGCCCTTCGACGAGGCGAAGACCTCGATCTCGAGGAAGCGGTGGCTCGTCAGGCTCGAATTGATCTTGCCGATCAGCGCCGCGACACCTTCCGGAACGGCCTGCCCTTCGGTCGCGATGCGGATCGTCAGTTTCATTTTCTGCGAGGACGCCATCTGGTTGAAACGCGACACCGTGTTTTCGAAGTCCGTCGTCGAAGCGATGAGGCTGAGCGGGAAAACCGCCACGAGCTCGGTCGTCGTACGAGCTTCCGCGATCGCGGCCTGTGCGCCGTTCCAGAGTACGGCAGACTTGGCTTCGCCGTTCCAAACGGGCAGATGGCGCGCCAGCAATTTCGCGCGGTTTGCTTTCGCGTCGCGCAAGCCCTGGCGGCTCAGGTCCACGCGGCCCGACAGCGCTTGAGAAAATTGGTTCGGATACAGCGTAAAAGGAGCGTACCCGAGACGAGAACCTGCGAACGTCACGCGCACGGCGCCCTGGTCGAGCGCGAAACCGAACACGGCCACGTCGAGACGCGAGAGATCGCTTAAAAGAAACGGGTACTGGGTTTTTTCGACGGTGAACTTTCCGGCGTTGGCGGCCGCGAACCGCGAGGCGGCGACGGTCGCGTCGACGTCGGCGAGCACGGCGGACTTGCCGAAGATCGAACGCGCGTCTTCCCTGGGATTCAACGACGGCCCTTCGAAAACCGAGGGGGGGACGGCCGAAGCCGCGGGGGCGGCGGCCGAAGCCAAGCGCGCGGCGGAAATACCGAGCAGCGCTTCGAGTTCGGTTTCGGCCTTTTTGATTTTTTTGAAGACGCCTTCGTTGCCTGGGTCGCGTGAAAGCCGCGCTTCGTAAAATCCGATCGCCTGGCTCAGCGCTTCCTGCTTGACCGCATTAGCGTCGGCCTTATTGGCTTTGGCCACAGCTTCGTCGCCGCGGAATTCCAGCAGGTCGATCAAAAGGACGCCCGTCTGAAGGCGCGGATCGCGCACGGAGGCCGCGCGCGTGGTCGAAAGCGAGCGCGCGAAATAGATCTGGGCGGCGTCGTAAATTTTCTGCGAGGTGTCCAGCTTGAGGTCCTGGGCATCCAGGCCTTTCAAAAGCGCGCGAAGGCCGTAGATGTGCTGGGTCAGGCCTTCGATCTTCGCGGTCTTCTCTTCCCTGCCGCTGGAGACCGCCAAAACTTTTCCGGTCTTCAGGGCTATCAGCGCCTCGGGGAAAAGCTGATAGCTGACGTAAGCGCGCGCCAGCTGGTAATGCTGTTCAGCGAGATTCGCGTTCGTTTCCGAAATTTTTTCCGTATTTTTATTCGCCAGCGCGTTCAGGATCGTCAACCCCACTTCGTGAATCCCGATCTTTTCGCGGATGGCGGCGATGTCCGTTTTGTAGACGACTTTGAATACGGTGACCTCACCGGTCGACGAAGCGCGCACCGCGAACGTCACGAAATCGCCTGTCGCGAGATCCAAATAGGGTTTTTGAAGGCCCGGGACCCACGGGTTTTCTTTGACGGCGCTCGCGACGACGACGAAATCGTCGCCCTTCACGAGTTCCTGTTCGGTAAACACATGGTCCCAGCGCTTCTGTCCGGGCTTGAGATCGCGGTCTTCGGTGTCCGGACGAGCGTAGCCGAATTCTTCGGCGAGCCTTGTTTGCTCCTCGTCCGAAAAACGCAGGCCGTCGGTGTCGAGGTCGGCTGAAAATTTGGCTTCATTCAAACGGTCGGCCGAAACGAAACGACCGCTCATCTTGCCGCCGATCGAACGCACGACGGCCGCCGTCAACACGCCTTCAGCGGCGCCGCCGCGGCCCGTGATGAAATCGAGCTTGCCCGTCTTCAGCGCGAACACCGGAGTGAGGTCACCGTCCGCGAGCAGGAACAGATTGCCGGCCTGGTGGCGGCCGTTCTCTTTGACGATCTTATCGAGCGCTGCGTAAGCTTCCGCGAGCGCGCGCTTGTCGTCGGCGCGGAACGCGGCGCGGATCTTCGCCAGAAGCGCGTCTTCGTTCGTATCGATGCCCGCCTCGATCAATTCGACGATGCGGCGGATATGCGATGGGCGGAAAAGGATCGCGCCTTTCAGGTCGCCGACGGCCTTCTTCGAAGCGCGGGCGATCTCGATCAAATTCTGGGACGTGCTCTTGATCACGCTGATCTCGGCGCCGGCGGCCTGCGGACCGACGACCCACTTCGAAAGATAAATGTCGGGGCCGCGCGTCAAGGTGCCGGGTCCCGAATAGACGGCGATCGAAACGCTGCCGTCGCGCTTGTCGCTGACGATGCCTTCGGTCAGCTCGAGCACGTCGATCGCGATCTCGGTGTCGATTTTTTTCAGCCTTTCGCGCGTCACGAGCGACGTGACGCTCTTCAGCAGGCGGCCGACGATCTCGCCGATGTAAAGCATCGGCGCCTCGTCGCGTTCGCCTTCACCGACGACGATGGTCGCCAGGAAATTGACGGCCGTGTTGAAATAGCGGCGAAGCCAGTACGTCGCCGCGCCGTCGCCTTTTTTCTTCGTAAATTTCACTTTTTCGGACAGATTGTGCAGCCAGCCGAATACGCCGTGGGCCGCGACGTTCGTCGGGTGTATCAAATCGCCGCGGTCGTAGCCGCCGAATTTCAAATCTTTCCTGGCAGCCGGGTTCGGCGGAGCGATCTGTCCTACGAGCTCGACGCTTGCAACGCCGGTCAGGTTGTCGACGGTGGGTTCGCCCTCCACGGTTGCGACGAAGGAAGTGCGGATGGACTCGAGCACGGCGTCCGCTTTGGCCAGGCGCCCGTCTTCGCCTTCGGTCGCGCGATAACCTTCATCGCCGGCGATCTGTTCCTGCAGCGACAAAAGCGGGGTGACGGTCCAGTTATAAAATTGGGAAAGACGGTTCGTTGCGGCCGGATCGAGCAGGCCGGCTTCGAAACGCTCTTCATGGTCGGCCGGCGGCGTGATCCGGCGTTCGTTGAAAAATTCGTGACTGCCGGTCAGATGGTCCTGCGCCTGGATTACCCAGGAAAGAGCCTGCGATAGCTCGACGTCCATCGGGTCTTTGGTCCAGCCGCGCTCGATGTAGCGCAGTTTTTCCAGGATCAACATCATCGTGCCGACGGCCTGGGACGCGAGGCGGTAATTCATCGCATTGCCGAGCTCGTCGCCTTCGAGGCGTGCGCGTGCGGCTTCACGGTAGCGGACGAATTCCTCGTTACGCTGCCAGTCCGAGTCGAAAAGCGTGAGAGCGGCCTGATAAGTCAGGCGCAGATCGGCGATGTCATTGGCGACGGCCAGACGGGAACCTGCTTTTTGGGACGCGTTCGCGGGCGCCAGCGGCGTCGGTTTTTCGACGCTCAGGCTTTTCAGCGTGTTTTTTTGGGATAAGAGATTCAAGTCGTCGCCGGCGCCGACCGCGACGAGATAGCCGGAATCCGTTTTTTCGACGGCGCCGTTGCTTTCGATCTCAAGATGATAGGTGTAAATTCCTTTATCGGACGGCTTGAACAAAAGCGACCAGCGGTCGACCGGCTGGCCTTTCAGATCGAGCGTCTCGTCGTCCTTCTGTAGCGGCGCTTCCCAGGTTGAGCCGTCCTGCGCCTTGACGACGACCTTCACGCCTTTGACGCCGGGCTTCGTATAGGCCTCGGTGAAAAATGGCTGCGTGAGTTCGGGATTCGTGTCCACGAGGCGGATCTGCACGGCGCCGATGTTGACGTCGGGGTTGGCGCGCAGCAATTTTTTGTCGGAGGCGGCCACGGCCTTGGCGCGGTGCTTCTGCGCGTTGCGGAACACCGTGATGGCCAAAGTCGCCAGCGCGTTCGACGTGTCGCCCTGCGCGGCGCGCTTCAGCTGCTCGATCGTGACCGGCAGGCGTTTTTCCCACTGGCCCATCGCTTCGCCGGGGATATTGAGACGGAATTCGTTCGAAAGACCGAGAAGATCCATCCACGTCGGAACCGCCATCAAGCCCTTTGATTCGAAAACTCGGTCGAGCAGTTTCTGGTGTACTTTCGGCGTCAGCGTTTTCAGGTGCTCGGCATATTCGGTTTCCGGCATTTCGGCGGCGGTGAACGCTTCTTTGAAGAAATTGATCTTTTCCGCTTCGGAAAGTTCCTCTTCCCAGCGGCTGCGGATCGTCGTCGAATCGTGCAGGCCGAACGTCACGAACGCGTT
>CAZCVC010000063.1:0-7426 GCA_964502045.1 uncultured Planctomycetia bacterium
AACTAGCCCCAACGGGAGTCGAACCCGTGTCCCTACCGTGAGAGGGTAGTGTCCTGGGCCACTAGACGATGGGGCCAAAGCTCCCTATTTTGGGCAAATTTCGCTATTTGTCAACCCAATTCAGGCCCCTAATTTAGCCGCCCTATTGAAAACCCAAAGTTGTTGATATAAACTTAAAATTGATTATTTTTGTTTATTTTTTTATAATATGTCTTGGAGACAACTTTTGCCAAAAACTATTAAGATCCTGATCCTGGACGAGTCCGAGCAGGACGCCAAAAACATGATGACCGAACTGCGCAACTCGGCCATCCCGGTGCTGATCCAGCAGGCCTCGACGCGCGAAGGCTTCGAGAAGGCCTGCGCGGAATTCCGCCCGGACCTGATCCTTTCCGATTACACGCTGGTCGGTTACGACGGGTTCTCCGCGATGGAACTGACGCGGCAAAAATATCCGGAGGTCCCGTTTATCTTCGTGTCGTGGGTCATCCACGAGGAATCGGTCATCGAGACGCTGAAGAAAGGCGCGACCGATTACGTCTTCAAGGACCAGCTTTCGCGCCTGCCGCTTTCGGTGCACCGCGCGATACGGGAGTCCGAAGAAAGGGCGCAGCTGCGCGAAACGCAGAAAAAGATCATCGAGCAGGAAAGGCTCGGCGCGATCGGGCAGATGGCCTCGGGCATCGCGCACGATTTCTCGAACTCGCTGATGCCGGTGCTTGGTTTCAGCGAGATCCTGCTCAACAATCCCGCCGCCCTGAACGACCGCGAAAAAACGGGGAAGTACCTCAACCTGATCCACACATCCGCAACCGACGCAATGAACATCGTCGGCCGCCTGCGCGAATTTTACCGTTCGAAAGACAAGGCCGAAGCGCTGCACGCGGTGAACCTGAACGCGATTGTGCGCGACACCGTCCTCATGACGCAGCCGCGCTGGCGCGATGAGATGCTCGCCAAGGGCGCCGACATCCTTGTGCGCGAGGAGCTTTCGGAGATACCCGATATCCACGGCAACGAGACGGCGCTGCGCGAGGCGATGACCAATCTGATCTTCAACGCCGTCGACGCGATGCCGAAAGGCGGGGAGCTCGTGTTCCGGACGACGCTCGAAAAACAACAGGTCGCGCTGACCGTGTCCGACACCGGCATGGGCATGACCGAAGAGGTCGCGCGGCGCTGCCTCGAGCCTTTCTTTTCCACGAAGGGCCGCGGCGGCACGGGCCTCGGGCTGGCGATGGTTTACGGCGTCGTGAAGCGCCACGAAGGCGCGATCGAGATCAAGAGCGAGCTCGGCAAGGGGACGACGTTCAAGCTTCTGTTCCCGGTGAAGCGCAGCGACATGACGACCGACCCGAAGCGCCCCGACGCGGCGCCGGCCGCGTACGCGGCGCTGCCGAAACTTCACGTGCTCGTCGTCGACGACGAAAAAACCGTGCACGAAGTGCTGAAGGAGTATCTGAGGCTGGACGGCCACACCGTTGAAACGGCCGAAAACGGCCGCACGGGCCTCGAGCTTTTCAAGAAAGGCCGCTTCGACCTTGTTGTCACGGACCGCGCGATGCCGGAAATGAACGGCGACGAAATGGTCGAGCAGATCAAGCTCGTTTCTCCGTCGGTGCCGGTCATCATGGTCACTGGTTTCGGCGAGCTCATGAAAGTCAAAGGCGAGCACCCCAAAGGCGTCGACATCGTGCTCTCCAAGCCGCTGACGCTTTCGGTATTCCGCGAAGCGGCCGCGAAAGTCTTCTCCGGAGTTTCCAAAGCCCCGCATTCTTGACAAGCCCCTCGGCGGCGTGTATAGTGACATTCCATCCGGGCAACGGAAAATTACCCGTCAATCAAATCACTTTTATCCATCGAAAAAGGGAAAACGAGACATGAACGATTGCAAACTGGTATGGCTTCTTTTGTTGACGGTGACGGTTTTCGCGGCAGGCTGCGCGGCAAAGAAATCTAACGAACAATCGAGCATCGCTGGTACGGGTTTCGACTCGGCCACGGTCCCGGCCACGACGACCGAAGAGCTGGCCCAGCTCCCGCAGGCCGGCGCAGTTGCCCAGCAGGCCGGTGTCGAAGCGCTGCCCGTAGAAGCCTCGCCGGTGACGCTCAACTCCCAGCTCGCATCGCCTTCTGACGTCGCGTATCCGTCGTCAACGAAGTCGTTCACGCACGAGCAGGAGATCCAGACCGCGCTGAAGAACCTCGGCCTTTATACCGGAAAGATCGACGGCAAGATCGGTCCCGGCACGAAGCGCGCCATCGAAGAATTCCAGAAACAGAACGGCCTCAAGGTCGACGGAAAAGTAGGGCCCAAGACGTGGTCCGCGCTTTCCCAGCACCTGACCGCCTCCGCCGATGCCGTTACGCCGGCCGGAGCCCAGTAAGATCTCTCCGAAGCGTTCCAAAAAAAGCCCCCGATGCGAGTCGGGGGCTTTTTTGTTGAGCTTCAAACCGCTGGCCGACGACCGGTCGCGCGTGCTGATTCTCGGCACGATGCCGGGACCGGTCGCTTTGAAGAAACGGGAGTACTACGGTTTTCCGGGCAACCATTTCTGGCCCATCATCTTCCGGCTTTTCCGCGAAAAGCCGCATACCGACTTCCGGAAAAAGAAAACGCTGCTCCGGGAAAACAGAATCGCGCTGTGGGACGTGATCGGCGCCTGCCGCCGCACCGGTGCCAGCGACAGCTCCATTCGCGACGTCGCGCCCAACGACATCCCGGGGCTGATCCGCCGCCGCAAGAACATCCGCACGATCTTCCTGAACGGCAAGACCGCCGAAAAACTTTATCGCCGCCACTTCGCGGACCTCATTCGCATTCCGGCCTACGCGCTTCCGTCGACGAGCCCCGCGCACGCTTCGATGAGCTTCGAAAAAAAACTGAAGGCCTGGGAAGCGATCCTGCCCTATCTCGAAAACCGCAATCCTTGGTGCTGACGTTTTCTCTTTTTTAGGGTATGATGAAGGGAAAATGAAGGGGAGAGCCATGAAAAAAATTTCATTCCTGTTTTTTGCGGCGGCGCTGCTATTGTCCGCGCCAGCCGTCCACGCCAAATCGCTGACCACCGAACTGCACGGCACGAGCGCCGATTCGGCGGTGACCGGGGAGATCCAGTTTTACGACACGCCGAAAGGCCTGAAGGTCCTCGCGCACGTCGAGGGAGCTCCGCCCGGCATGCACGGGATCCACATCCATGAAAAAGGCGACTGCGGCGACTCCGGCAACGCGGCCGGCGGCCATTTCAATCCGAAAGGCCTGCCGCACGGCGACGCTGTGAAAGACGGGGTCGAGCACGTGCACGCGGGCGACCTGGGAAATATCGAGATCGGCGCCGACGGCAAGGGCGACCTGGAGAAAATCGTAGCGGGTCTTACCGCGGCTCCGGGTGAATTCAGCGTGATCGGCCGAAGCGTGATCGTGCACGAAAAAGTGGACGACTTCGGGCAGCCTACAGGCAATGCGGGCGGCCGCATCGGCTGCGCGGAAATTCCGGAGTAAATTTTTCACAGGAGACCGTCGATGTTGAAGCGATCGTTCTTTATTCTTGCGGCGCTGTCGTTGTTTTTTCTGGGCGCTGAAAGCCGGCCCGAGGAAGTCATCGTCGGAGTCGCCGGGCCGCTGACGGGTCCCGAAGCTTACATCGGCACCGGCATGGTGCAGGGCGCGCTGATGGCGGTCGAGGACGCGAACGCGAAGGGGCCGGTGTTCGGCGCGGCGAAGCTGAAGGCCATGCCGATGGACGACCAGCGCAACCCGACGCAGGCCGTGCTCGTCGCCAACAAGCTCGTGGCCGAGCCCGCAGCCGTCGGCGTCGTCGGCCACTTCAACTCTAGCTGCACGAAAGCCGCTTCCTCCATCTATCACGAAAGCCGTTTCACGCAGATCACACCCGCTTCTACCAATCCCGAGATCTCGCGCCAGGGCTTCGACACGTTCTTCCGCATCTGCGCTACCGACGATGTTCAGGCGCCGGCCGCCGCCGAGTTCGTGTGGAACGACCTCGGCGTAAAAAAGATCGCGATCATCGACGACAAGACGACGTACGGCACGGGACTGGCGGCCGCTTTCGAGAAAAAATTCAAGGCGCTGGGCGGCACCGTGCTAAGCCACGACGGTATCACTCAAGGCGAGAAGGATTTTTCGCCGCTGCTGACGAAAGTGCAGTCGACGCAGCCCGAGCTTGTGTTTTACGGCGGCGTCTATCCCGAAATGGCGCTGCTCGTCAAACAGGCCAAGCGCATGGGACTCAAGGCGCAGTGGATGGGCGGCGACGGCATTTACGACATCACGCTGATCAAGCTCGTCACGCCTCCGCTCGCCGAAGGCATCTACGCGACGATGCTCGGCGTCGACCCGCGCTCGGTGCCGGCCGCCGCCGACTTCGTCACGCGCTACGAAGCGCGCTACGGCGAGATCGGTTCCTATTCGGCCTACGGCTATGAAGCGATGGGCCTTCTGATCGAGGCCGTGCGCCGCGCCGGCAGGAACGACCGCGAGGCCGTGCTCGCCGAGATGAAGAAGATCAAGGACTACCCGGGCATGCTCGGCGTCATCAACTTCGACGAGCACGGCGACGCGATAGGGCAGAGCGTCGGTGTTTTCAAAGTCGAAAATGGAAAGTACGTTTTCATCAAAGAGATAAAACCCAGCGCCGCATGAGCCCCGCGCTGAACCTGTTCCTGCATCAGCTGCTGAACGGCCTGACCATCGGCATGGTGTACGCGCTGATTGCGCTGGGCTACACGATGGTCTACGGCGTCATCCAGCTCATCAATTTCGCGCACGGCGAGGTGTTCATGGTCGGTGCGTATCTGGCGCTGACGGCGCTCTGGATCGCGGCGTCGGTGCTGCCCGGCGCGCCGTTCTGGCTCGTGCTTCCGTTCGTCATCGTGTTCGCGATGGCGGGCTCCTGCGTTCTCGGCGCGCTGGTCGAAAAGATCGCGTACAAACCGCTGCGCCGCTCGCCGAAACTTACGGCGCTGATCACTTCGATCGGCGTTTCTTTTTTCCTGCAGAACGCCGTGATGCTGATTTACGGCGCGAAGGAACAAAACGTCCCCGAAGCGGTGCCGCTCGTTCACCTGCAGCTCGGCCCGGTCTCCGTTTCCCTGAGCCAGATCATCCTTTTCTCCGTCTCGGCGGGGCTGCTCGTGTTCCTCACGTGGTTCGTGAAAACCACCCGGACCGGGAAGGCCATGCGCGCCGTCGCGGAAAACCCGGAGGCCGCGCAGCTCGTCGGCGTCTCGGTGGACCGCATCATCCTGACCACGTTCGTGATCGGGTCGGCGCTGGCCGCCGTGGGCGGATCGCTGTTCGCGCTGAATTACGGCAGCATCAATTTTCATGACGGATATCTCGCGGGCCTGAAAGCGTTCACGGCGGCCGTGTTCGGCGGCATCGGCTCGATCCCGGGCGCGATGCTCGGCGGGGTGCTGCTCGGCGTGTTCGAAGCGATGGGTGCCGGCTACGTGTCGTCGGAATGGAAGGACGTGTTCGCGTTCCTTCTGCTGACGATCGTGCTGATCTTCCGGCCGTCCGGCATCCTCGGCGAAAACGTGCCGGAAAAAGTCTAAATGAATCCAGCCCATCCGGCACATGTGAAAGCTCGAGCAGGATGGGCTGGATGAAAAAAGGTTTTCTTTTTTTTCTGCCGCTCCTGCTTATTCCGTTCGTCGACAAAAACGCTTATCATCTCGACGTGCTGACCGGCGTGGGCATCTACGTGATCCTCGCGATGGGCCTGAACGTCGTCGTCGGCTACGCGGGCCTGCTGAACCTCGGCTACGCCGCTTTTTTTGCGATCGGCGCATACACGTACGCGCTGCTGAACCTGCACGGGCACGTGCCGTTCTGGGCGGGACTTCCGGTCGCCGGGCTCGTCTCGACGGCGTTCGGCCTTATGATCGGCCTGCCTTCGATCCGCGTGCGCGGCGATTATCTGGCGATCACAACGCTCGGTTTCGGCGAGATCGTGCGCATCGCGTTCAATAACCTGAGCCCCTGGACCGGCGGACCCAACGGCCTATTGGGCATCGACCGTCCTAAGCTCTGGGTGCCGGTGTTCGAGGGCGGCTTCCATTTCAAGCTCTGGAGTTTTTCCGTGAATGCGACGCCGTATTATTATCTCGTGCTCGTGCTGATCGGCGTGCTCGCGTTCTTTCTTTTCCGCCTGATGGATTCGAAATTCGGCCGCGCGCTGGTCGCGATCCGCGAGGATGAACTCGCGGCGTCCTGCATGGGCATCCCGGTATTGCGCGTGAAGCTTTACGCTTTCGGCATCAGCGCGTTCGTGGCGGGGATCGCCGGGGCCGTGTTCGCGGCCAAGCAGACGATCATCACGCCCGATAGTTTCGATTTCGTGCTTTCGGTGCTGATCCTCGCGATGGTCGTGCTCGGCGGCATGGGCAACATCTGGGGTGCCGCGCTCGGCGCCGTCGTGCTGGGGCTTCTTCCGGAAGTGCTCCGCGAATTCGCCGCTTACCGCATGCTGATCTTCGGCGTGCTGATGGTGCTGATGATGATCTTCAGGCCGCAGGGCATCCTCGGCGGTCAGCTCATCAAGCGCGAGCTGGGCCGCAAAGTCAGGGAGGTGCCCGACGATGGCGCTGCTTGAAGTCCGTTCCGCGTCGAAGCGCTTCGGCGGCGTGCAGGCGCTGAAAAACGTCAGCCTCGAGGTCGGCGACGGCGAGATCGTCGGGCTTATCGGTCCCAACGGCGCCGGCAAGACTTCTTTTTTTAATTGCGTGACCGGACTCATGCCGCTCGACGACGGGCAGATCCTGTTTCACGGCGGCCGCGACTCGCTGCGCGGCCTGCCGAGCCACCGGATCCTGGCCAAAGGGCTTGCGCGCACGTTCCAGAACCTCCGTATTTTCAAAAACATGACGCTGATAGAAAACGTCGCGGTCGGTATGCACTCGCGGCTGGGTTCGCATCTATGGGACGCGATGTTCCGCACGCGCCGCTTCCATGTCGAAGAGAAAAAAGTATTCAAGCGAAGCGCCGAGCTTCTCGAGTGGATCGGGTTGGCGCGCTTGGGCAACGAGATCGCGGCCAACCTTTCCTACGGCAACCAGAAGCGCCTGGAGATCGCGCGCGCGATGGCGTCGGACCCGAAACTGCTTTTGCTCGACGAGCCCGTGGCAGGCATGAACCCGTCCGAAAAAGAAGAGATCATCCAGCTCGTCCGGAAGATCCAGTCGCGCGGCGTCGCCGTGCTTCTGATCGAGCACGACATGAGGGTCGTGATGCCGCTTTCGGAGCGCATCATCGTGATGGACGACGGGGAGAAGATCGCCGAGGGCTCGCCCGCGCAGATCCAAAAAAACCCGCGCGTCATCGAAGCTTACCTCGGGACCGGCTGACATGCTCGAGGCTCGCCACCTTCACACGCGCTACGGCAACGTCGACTGTCTGAAAGGT
>CAZCVC010000064.1:0-5780 GCA_964502045.1 uncultured Planctomycetia bacterium
TCGCGGAGGCGCGCTCGGATTCCTCCAAACCCTCCTATAACAACCATACGATGGTCCCGTTCTATCGCAGCTCTAAGGGATTCGACGGCGACGGCAAGCCCGAG
The DNA here is from genome assembly GCA_964502045.1 of uncultured Planctomycetia bacterium. Taxonomy (GTDB): domain Bacteria; phylum Omnitrophota; class Gorgyraeia; order 2-02-FULL-51-18; family 2-02-FULL-51-18; genus CAMDWQ01. The sequence goes on from CAZCVC010000064.1 coordinate 105, forward strand.
TCGTATGTTGCGATCCCCGACTTCGAAGTGAACGGACGCAAGCTGTTCCTGTTGAAAGTCGAGGACGATTGCAACGATCTTTCCGGCCTGATGAAGGGCGATACGCTGGTCGTGGAATCCGGCGACGGCAAATCGGGAGAAATTTGCGTCTATAAGGTCGGAGCGAATTATTTCATCAAGATGTACCGCAAGCTGAAGGACGGCGTCCAACTCATGCCGAATTCTTCGAACGGCCGGCACATGGTTTCCAGGCACAAGAATGGCTCGGATATCACCTGGAAAGGCACCGTGACGGCGCTTTACCTCAAAAAGATCATTCGCAAGCTCTGATTTTCCCTCCGTTTCCGCCTCTGAATTAAAGAAGATTAATTCTACTTTAATATTCCTTTAACGGGATTTCCTGTAGTTTATATTCACATTCACTACAAGGAGGTCTGCGTTGAGAACCATTCTATTGGTTGTGCTCGTGCTTATGCTGGTCGGCGCATTTCCGGTGTGGCCTCACAGCTCATCGTGGGGTTATTTTCCGAGCGGCGGCGTTGGCCTGCTTCTTCTGGTCCTGATCATTTTGGCGGTGACGCAAGTCATCTAAGTTTTTTGCCAGCGCCCGGTCGTCCTCTGCATCCTCCTGAGGGCTTCAAGGACGCCGCGCCTGGCTTCTTTTTCGGCGAAATATTAAAATGTCGACTGGTAAGCGTAATTCCAATCCGGGAGGCAAAATGATTAAAACATTCACGCTGGTTTTAGGCGTAGTGCTTTTAGCCGTCGGTATTTTAGGCGTCATCACGGGCGGACACGATCACGTACTGATCGTTTTCGGCATCAACATGACGCACAATGCCGTTCACATCCTGTCCGGCGTTCTCGGGATCGCGGCGGCTTTGATGAGCCTGAAGGCCGCGAAAATGTTCTGCGTGCTCTTCGGGATCGTGTACGGTATTGTCGCGGTCGCGGGGTTCATGAACGTTCCGCAGGCCGTGTCGCTTCTGAATCTTAACACCGCCGATAATTTCCTGCATTTGGGGATCGCGGCCGGGTGTCTTTTCTTCGGGCTGACCGCGAAGACCGCGTAAGTCCGGTTTACCACCGAATAAAGCGGCAGGGGGGTTCCCGCTTCCTGCCGCTGTTTCGGCCAGGAGAGGGTTGCTTACATGAAGAAAACGCTCGCGCTAGTGCTGTCCTCGATCTTCCTCTCCGCCGCAGGTTACGCCGGAACCCAGACCTCCAAAGACTTCAAACCTTACCTGATCGGCCTGAACGACGTGCTGAATATTTCTATCATCAAGCCGGACAAATACGAGATCACCACGACGGTCGCGCCGGACGGCACGATCAATTTTCCTTATATCGGCAGCGTTCCGGTCAAAGGTTCGACCGTGATCGAGGTGCAGATGAAGATCGAAGAAGGGCTCGCCGAACGCATGCCGAACCCGGTTGTGCTCGTGTCGCTCGTGGAATCGAGGAACCGGCAGTTCTACGCCTACGGCGAAGTCATGCGGCCCGGGCCGTATCCGATCGCCGAAAACCTGACCGTCATTGAGGCGCTTTCGATGGCCGGCGGTTACAGCAAGTTCGGCTCGGCCAGTAAAGTGAAGGTCATGCGGAAAAAGGAAGACGGCACCGGCAACGAGATCATCAAGGTTGACGTGAACGCCGCGATGCGCGGAGAGCAGGGCCACGACATTTTCGTGCAGCCCGGCGACGTGATCACGGTGTCTGAAGGCGTGTTTTAAACTTCCCGAAATATCGTCCCCGAAGTCCCCAAAAGTGTTATCCTTAGCGTCATGACGACAAAACCTTCGTTTCACGGCCTCGGCATCTCGCCCGAGCTTTTGAACGTTCTCGACGCGATAAAATTCACGGTGCCGACGCCGGTGCAGGAAAAGGCCGTGCCGCCCGCCGTTGAAGGCCGCGACGTGCTCGGCATCGCGCAGACCGGGACCGGCAAAACACTGGCGTTCGGCATCCCGATGATACAGCTTCTACTGAAGTCGCCGGGCCGCGCGCTCATCCTCGTGCCGACGCGCGAGCTGGCGCTGCAGGTCGACGAGACGATGCGCAAGCTCGGAAACCCCTTCAACATCCGCTCCGTCATCGTGATCGGCGGCATGGACATGGACACGCAGGTGAAACTCCTGAAGAAAGAGACGATACGCGTCATCATCGCGACGCCGGGACGCCTGCTCGAGCATTTCGAGCTGAAAACGCTCGGGCCCCCCGACCTTAAGATGGTCGTCGTCGACGAGGCGGACCGCCTGCTGGACATGGGCTTTCTGCCGCAAGTCCAGCGCCTGGAAAAATTCCTGCCGAAGGACCGGCAGACGCTGTTTTTTTCGGCGACGATGCCCGAGCCCATCGTGAAGCTGTCCGGGCTCTACATGAAAGATCCGGTCCGCGTCGAGGCCGCGCCCTCGGGCGCCGCTCCCGAGAAGATCATCCAACAGCTTTTCATCGTTAGCCCGGAAAACAAACTGAGGCTTCTGATGAAGATCCTCGGAGAATACCACGGCAGCGTGCTGATCTTCACGCGTACCAAAGCAGCCACGTGGAAGCTCACACGCTCTCTGGAGCAGATGGGGCACAAGGTCAATGAGCTTCATTCGGACCGCACGCAGGGCCAGCGGCGCCACGCGCTGAAGGGTTTCAAGGACGGCACTTACCGCGTGCTCGTTGCGACCGACATCGCGGCCCGCGGCATCGACGTGAAGGGTATCGAGCTGGTCATCAATTACGAATTACCGGACGAGACCGAGAATTACGTGCACCGCATCGGGCGCACCGGCAGGGCCGGGATGCCCGGCCGCGCGATCACGTTCGCGACACCGCATGAAGGGCACGACATCGCCGCCATCGAAAGACTGATGCAGACGGCGCTGCGGCAGGCCAGTTTTCCCGGCGTGCCGGCCGAAAAATTCGCTGCGAAATCCTCCAAACGCAAGCCCGTCTACGAAAAAGCGAATATACACGCCACTGGACGCCCGCAATTCGCACGGCCGATGCAGACGCCGACCCGCGAAAAATTCAAAACCAAGCCTAAAAAATAAGATATTTTTTTCATCTCCTTAAGATTGCAAGACGTCCCGCAATCAAGTATTATCGTTTGAAGCCCCTTTAAACAGGAGACTGCCTTTGATCAAAAAAATCGCGATCGCTATTTTATTTCTATTCCTGCCGTCCGCCGCGTATGCCGAATATCAGGCCGAGATCATGTCGCTGGAAGGGCAGGTCTCCGTCATCGATCCGGCCGGTGTCAGCGCGCCGGCGAAAGAAGGCGACGTTTTGAAAGCGCAGAGCACCGTGGAAACGGGTCCGGCCAGCTACGCGGACCTCGCGTTCGACCGCGACTGGAAAAACGTTGTGCGCGTCGAGGAAAACTCCCAGATGAAGATACGCTCGCTCTACCCGACCGACCTTTCGCTGCCGCGCGGAGGCGTCTTCGCGAAACTGAAGTCTTTGCCGCCGGACTCGACGTTCGAGGTCCAGACGCCGACGGCGATCGCGTCCGTGCGCGGCACCGAGTACCGCACGCTGTACAATGGTGGGACGGGCACCGAGGTCTTCAGTTTTTCGGATTCGCCCGTGTATGTTTTCAGCCTAGATGCCGAGGGGAAGCTGGAAGGCTCTCCAACCTTGCTGGCCTCGGAAGAAAAGACCACCGTCCGCCGCGGGGAAAAACCGGCCCGGCCGTTCCGCATGCTCGACGGCGAAAGAAAGATCGGTCTCGGCTACCGCGGTTCGATCGAAGAGAAGGCGAACGTTTTACGCAAGACCGGCCGCATCGGCAAGGTGCAGAACCTCGACGTCATCCGCCGTGAGTTGAAGGATCGCCGCCGCGATCAGCCTGAGCCTTCGCAACAGAATTTTGGCCCCCGAGAGTCCGAACGCAAGCAGTTTATAGAGCGCGCCGAAGGCTCGCAGAAAGAACGCACGAAGCTGCAGGAAGAGCGGCGCGACGAACACCGGCGGAAAGGTAAACGGAAAAAGCCCAGGCAGCGGAATGAGGGGGAAGTCAATGCGCAAGCACCACCCGGTCCGTAAGTGACACGTTGTCTGCTACTGGCGACCATGGCCGGCCTCTTCGGCGCGGGCTTGGCGCACGCCGAATTGGACCCGCTGGACCAGGAAAAAGTCGAGCGCCGCCTGCAGTTCAACGAATATTATGAAAAGGCACTGCGCGAGCCCCGCCAGGTGTCGCCCGAAGAGGTTGCCGGCAAACCCTGGCAGCTGACGCTCTCCTCCTCGGCCGGCTATGACACGAACCCGCTACTCGACATCCCCGCCGAGGGTGATAACTTCCTGCAGGAAGCCGTTGATTTTTCATGGAGTAAACCGCATTCAGGATACGGCTGGGTCCGGCCGGGAGACTACGGTTTTGAGCTCGGAGTCGACTGGCTGACGTACGAGGACGAGACAGAAGCCGATTTCTTGAGCCCGAAGGCGGAGATCTTCGCGACGTTCGATCTTTCCGAGTCGCTGACATTGCGGGAAAGCTATCGCTTCGCTTATTTCCACTACCCGATCGACGAGGATCTGCGCTACCGTTCGCAGACGATCTCTTCGGAGCTGAAGCACCGAGTTTCCAAAAACTTCGAGCACGAAGTCTATGGCGACCTCGAACTCAAAAGCTACGCGGACCGCAACGCGCTGGACCCCGAGAACCTTCAGTATAAGGAAAAGAACCGCGAAGACTTCTATTGGGAGGCTGGATACCGCATGCGCTTAGAGGCCGGGCCGAACGTCGAGCTCGGCGCCGCGGGCGGCGTGAAAAAAAACATGTCGAACGACGTGTTCGAGGACTTCAGCGACTACCGGGGCGCGCAAGCGTCCGGCTACGCCTATTGGCAGATCTCAAAGCCGCTGGCGCTGATGTTCCTCGGCGGATATGACTATAAACAATTTGAAGAACGGCATTTTCCGGGAAGCCCGCGCAAAGCCGAACGCGACAACTTCTTTTATTTCGGCCCGTCGCTGTACTGGGGCTTCGCGAAGAACCACCAGCTCATCCTGTCCTATCTATTCTCCGAAAATTATTCGAACGACCCGCAGCAGGAATACTTCGACCAGATCATGACGGCGACGCTTTTGGTCAGCTTTTAAAATAAAAGGAAGAAAGCATGAGATATTTTGCAGGAATTATGGTGATCTTCGCGCTGGTTTTAAGCGCCGCGACGGCCGACGCGAACAACTTCGCCGGCGCGTCGAAGCGGGACAAAGCGCTCGCCGATTTTAATGCGGCGCTCGCCAAAAACCCGCAGGACGCCAAGGCGCTGTACAACCGAGGCACGTCTTTCCTCGAGGCGGGGGAGCTGGATAAGGCGATCCAGGATTTCACGGCGTCGATCGCGATCGAACCCAACGCGTCGGACACTTACTACAACCGAGGATTGGCCTACCGGCAGAAGAAGAATATCGACGAGGCGATCGCCGACTACTCGAAGGCGATCGGAATCTACGGAAACCACGCCGGCTACTTGTTTAACCGCGGCAACGCCTACATTATAAAGAAGGATTACGAGAGTGCGATCCGGGACCTGACGCGCTCGATCGAGATACAGCCGTCAGAGCCGTCATCGTATTTTCTGAGGGGTCTTGCGCAGATGTTCAAAGGTGATAACGCGGCTGCGATCGCCGATGCTGACGGCGCGTTGAAATTCGACCCGAATTACGCTGACGCGC
>CAZCVC010000064.1:5790-7313 GCA_964502045.1 uncultured Planctomycetia bacterium
CAGCGTCCTAAAAGGCGCGGTCAGCGCGTCGGGCAAATCTTCTCCATGAAGGCGCAGTTTTTTCCGGCCGAATAGCAAGCGCCTTTCAAGAGCGGCGCCACGCAGATCATGAACGAAAAAGTCATAATGAAGATTCCCAGGATGCGTCCGAACGAGCGGCGTTTCGTGACGTTTTCCTTGGAAGCGTCGATGAACACCTTGTAGCCTATGGCGAGCGAAATCAGGGCGAGCGGGGCATGGTTTAACATAGATCCTCCATTTGTTTTCATTCTAGAGGCCGCGTCGCTTCCGGTCAATGCCCAAAAAAATAATTCTGCTTTAAGCGGGCATTAAACACCCTTAGAAATTCGATGGGCCTCCGGGCGTGAAACTGCTATTATGAATGTCTCGCCTCGGGGCCGTTCCCGCGGGCTTTAGGACCCATATTTTTCAAACAAGGATAAAATCATGAAACAGCAGCAAGGACAACAGCAATTCACGCGTCCTGAAAAAAAAGACGTGAAACTCACGAAGCAGGAAAAAGTATATAACATGCTTCAGCGCGAAAAACGCCGCTCCGAAAGCCGCAAAAAGACCGCGGCCTGAGAAAGGGCCCCTTCTAAGAAGTTTCTTTTGCCCGGGGCACCGGTTTCAAATCCCCCTCGTTCGCGGTTTCGTTGCATTCTTTTTCCGCTTGGATTTGCTTCATCATCGCCAGGTGTTCTTCGGCATCCTCGAATAGGGTGAAATGCCTCACGAGGATCTCGTAGATCTCTCCGTGCCATCCGGCGTCAATCGCTTTGTCGTACAGCGCCTGCGCCTTCTTCAGAGACGCTTCGACGCCGAGCTTTGCAGGCGGCGCATCGGGGATGCGCGCGGCGTCTCCTCCGAGCTTGTGGACTTCCGTTTCCAGTTCCTTCACGTTGTGGGCCATTTCCTCGGCGTAATCCGCGTAGAGGGCGCCCAGTTCCGGGTTCGGCTCGCTCTGCGAGGCGTTCAGGTACGCGGCGCCGGCGGTCTTGCAGGCGACCGCGAGGTCCGCGATCTGGCAAAGAAGTTCGTTTTGGTCGATGCCCGCCATGATGATCTCCTTTCGGCTGGGATGGATCGTTCTGGTTTAAGCATAAAAAAGCCCGCATTAACCGGCGGTGAAATTACGGTTAAAATCATCCGGCAAAGAGAACGGCCGCCGGCTTCCGCCGGCGGCCGTAGAGACACTTGGAATGTTTTCTCTGGATAGAAAACACGGTCCTGCTTTTTAGTGCAGTTCCGGCCGGTTTGACGCGGCCTCGCTGGTCTTGTCGATTTCCATGCTAGCGAAGTCGGGATTAAAAAACGGTTAAAATAAAATTAATTTTTTCCGGGATGCGGAAATGGTTGACACCCGGAGAGCGCTGGAGTAAGTTGTTCTCAAAACGCATTCTCTCTTCCGTTAACTAAGGAGACGCCGTGGCGTTCGGGGCCGGTTTACTGACGGGCATCGCCGTTTGGTTCGTTCTGCGATGCGTGCTTTTCGGATTTTTCTCGGTGGACCAGAACGAGCG
>CAZCVC010000065.1:0-3578 GCA_964502045.1 uncultured Planctomycetia bacterium
TTTCAGCAGGCTGCGCAGCGGATGCACCTTGCCGCTGCCGAACGTGTCCGGCACCTGGTCCACGAGGCCCTGAAATTCCTTTCCTTTATAACGCACGCGCACGACGTCGCCTTCGAAGATCTCGCGCTGCCGTTTGTCATTCAGGCCCGTGCTTTCGAGGAACACGCAGTCACCGTAAAACGCCCGCTTGGCCGGCCTGCCCTTCCCCTCGTTCTCGCCCCGGTCGTCGTCGCAGAGCAGCACGTGGAAAAACTTCTGGTAACCGCGGTAATACATGCGTTTGTCCTTCAAATGCCAGACCCGGAAGCGGATGTCTTTCATACTTCCTTAAGGTTCCACAATACCACAAATTCACCCAAAATCTTCTTTCCGGAAAAGTGCGCCCGGGCGCCCGAAGCGGGCCCTCTCCAGACCTCCTCGAACTTCTTCGTCAGCTCCCGCGCGACGACGATGGGCGCGTCCCCGAGCGTCTCCTCGATGGCCGCCAGCGTCTTCGCAATTCGATGGGTCGATTCGTAAAAAATGACGGTCCTTTCTTCCTCTTTTAGAGAGGCGATAAGCCTCCTTTTGGCCCCGTCCTTGACCGGAAAAAACCCCTCAAAAATGAACCGGTCCGTCGGCAGCCCCGAAAGCGAAAGCGCCGCCAAAAACGCCGCCGCCCCCGGCAAAGTTTCGATGCGCACCCCTTCCTTCAAAGCGGCCTGCACGAGCCGGTACCCCGGATCCGCAATGCCCGGCGTGCCCGCGTCAGAAATGAGCGCTACGCTCTCCCCGTTTTTTATTTTCTCAACAAGCTGAGGAGCCTTTTGTTTCTCCGAGTAGTCATGGTAACTCACAAGCGGCTTGTCGATGCCATAATGTGTGAGCAGCACTCTCGAATGCCGCGTATCCTCGCAGGCGATGAGGTCCACTTTCTTCAGCGTCTCGATGGCACGTATAGAAATATCCCCAAGATTTCCTATCGGGGTAGCCACTAAATATAAAATACCTGATGTCATTTTTTTGCACTTCGCGGGTGGCAGGGGGGCGGAACTATCTGCGCGGACCGCAATGGAAGCGGGAGCACAGATAGTTCCGACCCCCTGACAGGACCCGCGAGACTCCTAAGAATACTTACTCTACGGTAACGGACTTCGCCAGGTTTCGGGGCTGGTCGATATCCTCGCCGAATTCAAGCGCGACGAGGTAAGCAAAAATTTGGAGCGGGATCACCGTGAGAAGCGGCGAAAAGATCTCCGAGCACTTCGGGATCTCGATGACGAACACCGGGTCGAAGCGCCGTATTTCGTCATCCCCTTCGGTCACGACCGGAATGATGCGCCCGCCGCGCGCCTTGATCTCCTGGATGTTCGAGATCATCTTGTCGTACGTCCTGGATTCCGGCACCAGGCAGATCACCCACGGGTTCTCATCGATCAGCGCGATGGGCCCGTGCTTCATCTCGCCCGCCGGGTACCCTTCGGCCGGAATGTACGAGGTCTCCTTCAACTTCAGCGCGCCTTCGAGCGCGATCGGATAATTGATGTTGCGCCCGAGATACAGGAAGAACCCATTCGGCGAGCGCTTGCGGTCCGACGAACGTTCGGTAAAATATTTTTCGAGCTGTTTGTGGTACTGCACGTTGAATTCGTGCACGTTCTTTTTCCAGACGACCTCGCTCTTCTTGTAGCCGTCGATAATCCTCTGCACGCGGTGCGGCACTAGCAGCAGTTCCTTCAGGTATTCTTTCTCCCGCTTCGGCGTAATTTTCTTGGTGAGCGAAGCGAAATACAGCGCAAAAAGGTACAGCACGCCAAGCTGCGCCGTAAACGCCTTCGTCGACGCGACGGCGATCTCGGGCCCCGCGTGCGTGTAGATGACGCCCTTCGCGGCGCGCGCAATGGAGCTAGCCAGCACGTTGCAAATCGCGAGCGTCATCGCGCCCTTTGACTTCGCCTCCCGCAGCCCGGCCAGCGTGTCGGCCGTCTCGCCGCTCTGCGAGATAGCGATGACGAGCGTCGTCTTGTCCACGCTCGGATCGCGGTAGCGGAATTCCGACGACGTGTCGACCGACACCGGGATCTTCACCAGGTCCTCGAGGATGTACTTGGCCGTGAGCCCCGCGTGATACGCGGTGCCGCAGGCGATGATCGTGATCTTTTTGATCTTGCGGAACTCGACCGGCGTGATCGAAAGCTCGCTGAACGAGATATTCGGCCCCTGCACGCGTTCCTTCAGGATGGCGGTCAGGATCTCCGGCTGTTCGAAGATCTCTTTCAGCATGAAATGCGCATGTCCGCCCTTTTTCGCCTGTGTGATGTCCCATTTGATCTTCGTCGCGTCCCGCGTGACTTTTTCTCCGGCGAGGTCGGTGATCGAAAACACGCCGCAGTGCATCGTCACGATGTCGCCGTTCTCGATGAACGTGACGAGGTTGGTGTATTCGAGGATGGCCGAGATATCGCTGGCCAGGAAGCTTTCGCCGTTTTTCGAGCCGATCACGAGCGGGCTGTCCATTTTGGCCGCGACGATCTTGCCGGGCTCGTGCGACGAGACGACCGCCATCGCGTACGTGCCCTGCAGCTCCTTCAGCGTGCGGCGCACCGCGTTTTCGAGGTTGCCTTTGTAGTATTTCGCGATCAGATGCACGATGACTTCGGTGTCCGTATCGGAACGGAACTTCACGCCGTCTTCCTGCAGCGTCTTTTTTAGGTCGTAATAATTTTCGATGATGCCGTTGTGCACGACGGCCAGCTCGTCGGCCTCGTCGAGGTGAGGGTGCGCGTTGTCGCGCGTCGGCACGCCGTGCGTCGCCCAGCGCGTATGCCCGATCGCAGTCGTGCCGCGCAGCGGGTGGCGCTTGAGAATTTCTTCGAGGTTCTTGAGCTTGCCGTGGCTCTTCTCGATCGCGATGGCCTGCGCCTCGTTCTGGATCGCGATGCCCGACGAGTCATAGCCGCGGTATTCCAGGTGCTTCAGGCCCTGGATCACGATGTCCTGCGCCTGGCGCCCTCCGGTGTAACCGAAAATGCCGCACATCGTCAGGATTCCTTTCGGGAAACGGGTTTTTGTATCGTCATAAGGCCTTTATTCTACCTAATTTACTGAGCCGTCACAACCCCCGCCCCATATGTTATAATGACCCCAAATCGAGGCCCCTTTTGAGCTTATTCCATATCGTCATCCTGAGCATCGTCGAAGGCATCACGGAATTCCTTCCGGTTTCCTCCACAGGCCACCTAATCCTCGCCGGCAACCTTCTCGGCGTCGTCGAAACCGAGTTCGCAAAAAGTTTCATCATCGCGATCCAGGCGGGCACCATCCTTTCGGTCCTGGCGCTTTACTGGAAGAGACTCTTCACTGATCTCGAAGTCATGAAACGCGTCGCGGCCGCTTTCATTCCGACGGCCGTGGTCGGGTTCATCTTCTACAAGCTGATCAAACAATACCTGATGGGCAACGCGATGGTAGTCGTCGCGGCGCTGTTCGTCGGCGGCATCCTGCTGATCGTGTTCGAGCTGTTCCACAAGGAAACGAACCACGATGTCGAGCGCATGGAGCACATCCCCTATTCGAAAGCTGTGCTCATCGGCCTGGTC
>CAZCVC010000065.1:3588-6925 GCA_964502045.1 uncultured Planctomycetia bacterium
GGCCGTGGTGCCGGGCGTGTCGCGCTCGGCCGCGACCATCCTCGGCGGCTTGGGCCTCGGCATCAAGCGGAAAGCCATCGTCGAATTTTCGTTCCTGCTCGCCGTGCCGACGCTCGTCGCCGCGACGGCGCTCGACCTGCTGAAAAGCTCGCACGACTTCACGGGCTCCCAATGGGGCGCGCTGGCCGCCGGTTCCGTGATCTCGTTCCTCGTCGCTGTCGCGAGCATCAAATTCCTCCTCAGTTTCGTGAAGCGCTTCAATTTCGTCGCATTCGGGGTTTACCGCATCCTTGCCGCCGCGGCATTCTGGTATTTCGTCTAAGGACCGCCGATGCGCTTCGTAAAGTTTCTCCTGCTCGCGCTCGGCTTCTACATCCTGTATTACACGATTAAAGACGTCGGCGCCGAGAACATGCTCGAGAGCGTGCAGCGGCTCGGCTGGAATCTCCTCCCGGTGCTGGCCGTCTATCCGTTCATTTTTCTTTTCGACACGATCGGCTGGGCCTACGCGTTCCCGCGCAACCTGCCGAAGCACGTGCCGCTGAAGGACCTGTTATGGATCCGCATCATCGGAGAGATGCTGAACGCCGTGATCCCGTTCTCCGCCTCGCTCGGCGGAGAGCCGATCAAGGCCGAGATGCTGAAGCGCCGCCACGGCGTCCCGCTCGCCGAAGGCTACGCGTCTCTGCTGATAGTGCATACGACGTTCTGGGTGGCGCTGAACATGTTCGTGATCGGCGGCATCATCGTGACGGCGAAGAGCATGCCGCTGACACCGGTGTTATGGAACAGCGTGCTCGCGTTCCTCGTGACGCTGGGACTCGCGGCGGGAATTCTGATCATCGGCCTTCATTTCGGCATCTTCAAGAAAGTGCACCAGGTCGGCGAGAAATTCAACTGGTGGAAGCAGGACTCCGAGCACCGGAAGATGAAATTTCTCGAGCTCGACAAGGACATCAAAAAATTCTACACGCAGGACCGGCGCAATTTTTACTTTTCGGTGTTCTGGAACTTCCTGGGATGGTTCGCCGGGACTTTCGAGGTCTATCTTATCGGTAAGCTCGTGGGCCTGCCCATAGGCTTCACCGAAGCGTGGCTTCTGGAATCGCTGATCCAGGTCCTGCGCATCGTCACGTTCTTCATCCCCTCCAGCATCGGCGTGCAGGAAGGCGGCATCGTACTGATCTTCCAGCAGTTCGGCTTCGCGAGCGGCCCGAGCCTCACGTTCGCGCTGATCCGACGCATGCGCGAAATGCTCTGGATCGGCCTCGGCCTCACGATCTGGTCGCTCGTGAAGGAAAAACCGAAAGCGGCCGCGGAGAAATAAAAAAAGCCGCCAGCCTTTAGCTGGCGGCTTCGTTCGTCCTCTTCTTTATTTTTCCTTCTTCATGTCCGCCGTACCGCCGTGAAACCACGTGCCGGGGCTCAGCATCGCTCCGGTCCCTGCCAATCCCGAACGGGAAGCTTCGCGGGCCCAGAAGCCTTTGGCCTTCGGCGAAGGTTCTGCCTTTGCACGCGTCTTCAGCTCGCGCTGGGCCTTCTTGTACTCGGCGACCCTCTTATATTCGGCAGAGCCGGGCTCAGCCGCGTACGCCGCGGTCGTCGCGAGAACGGCCAGCGCCAAAATCAGCATCATCTTCTTCATTTTACCCCTCCTTGGTTTAAAATTGACGTTTGTCGACTATCCGTAAAAGCTTGCGTCCCGTGCGCAGCGAGTTTTTCGGCACGATGCGCGCGTCGATCTCGAAAAAACCTTTCTGATAATTTTTCCATACGTCGGGCATCACGGCCGAGAACTGCGAGAGGATCTTTTTCTTCAGCTCTTCGGAGGCCGGCGCGTCGGCTTCGGCCGTCATCGTGAGCCGGTCCAGGTGGCCCGCTTTTTCGATCGTCAGCTGCCAATCCGAGGAAATGCCCGGCACGCCGTCCATAATGGGTTCGAACATCCACGGCGCAACGTTGCCCATCGCCGTGGCCACCCATTCGTTCATGCGGCCTTTCAGTTTTTCGATACGCCTTCCGGGCATCCCGATCTTCGAGGGCGTCTCGACGAAGCGCGTGATGTCGCCGGATTTGTAGCGCAAAAGCGGCATGACGCGGCGGTTCACCGTCGAATAGACGAGTTCGCCGTAGCCGTCCTTGTCGCGGTCCACGATCTCGAAGAGGTTGTGAAATTCATTCAGCTGATAGCCTTCCTTCGCGCGCGACTCCATGCCGATGGCGCCGAACGCTTCGGTCTGCCCGTAGCTCAGCAGAAAATCGCATTTCCAGACGCTCTCGATGTAGCGTCGCGTCTCCTCGGTCATGTTCTCACCGCCGCCAATGATGAGTTTGAGGTTCGGCCAGGCGCCGCGCTTCTCGGCGATCTGCGAAAAGCACAGCAGCCACGACGGGTCGCCGACGATCACCGTTAGCTTGTAATCGGCGAGTCTCTCGTAAAATTCGTCGGGGTCCATGCGGCCCGCCTCGACGTGAAAACAGCCGAGCGTCTCGCAGGACGCCATCAGCACCGGCCCCGAAACCCAGAACGAATAATCGAACGCGCTGGCGATGCGGTCTTCTTTCCTCAAACCTACGCCCCAGAGCCCGACGGCGCCGGCCCATCCCGCTTCCCGTATTTCCTGGCGGGAAAAATACACGCGCTTGGTCTTTTTCGACGTCGTGCCGGTCGATTCGTAGGCCGTGTCCGGCTTCTGGCAGACGAACTCGTCCGGATTGGAACGGATGTCCTCGGCCGTCGTGAAAAAACCGCCCAGATCTTCCGCCGTGCGGACTTTTTTGGCGTCGATGCCGTGTTCGGCGAATTTGCGCCGGTAAAACGGAGAATGCTCCGCCGCGAAACACACGGTCTTGCGGAAATTGTCGGCGTCGAGGTTCTTCAGGACGGAGGGGGGCATTTTCGTGTAAAGAAAATAGCCCTTCTCCGCCGGCTCCCCAAACGGAATTTTATTGATCAGAGAAATGAGATTCATGCGCTAGCGGTATTTTTTCACGCAGCGCTGGATCAGCTGGTCGAACAGGTCCATCGCGAGCCCGATTTCCTGGTCGGTGATGGTGAACGACGGCGCGATCGTGAATACGTTCTTGTAATAGCCGCCGACGTCGAGCACGAGGCCCATTTTCTTGCCGTTGGGGCCTTCGAGATTGCCCTGCATGCCTTCGGAAAACATGCGGTCGGCGAATTCGCGGTCCGGCGCGTAGCCGTCCGGTTTCACGATCTCCATGCGCAGCGCCATGCCCATACCGCTCACGTCGCCGATGACTTTCGGGTGCTTGGCCATCAGTTTTTTGAGACCATCGAGGAACTTTTTGCCTTTTTCGGTCACCATTTTTTCGT
>CAZCVC010000065.1:6935-7305 GCA_964502045.1 uncultured Planctomycetia bacterium
TCATGACCTCGAGGCCGACGGCTGTGCCGAGCGTGTTCGAGGAGAATGTGGAATGCGTGGAACCCGCGCCGAACACTTCGGGCTTGATCAGCTCCTCGCGCGCCCAGATGCCGGACAGCGGGTTCAGGCCGTTGGTCATCGCCTTGCCGAATATCATGATGTCCGGCTTCACGCCGAAATTCGCCAGGCCCCAGAGCTTGCCCGCGCGGTGGAAGCCCATCTGGATCTCGTCGTCGACGAGCAGGATCTTGTGCTTTTTCAGGATTTCCTGCAGCATCGGGAAATACTCGGGCGGAGGGATCACGTAGCCGCCGGTGCCCTGGATCGACTCGACGTAAGAGGCGCCGAATTCGGACTCGTTGATCTTGGT
>CAZCVC010000066.1:0-7280 GCA_964502045.1 uncultured Planctomycetia bacterium
AGCGAGCTCGGCTTTCGGGTCAACGATCGCGGAAGGATGGATCTTCGTCAAAGTCAGTCTCCTAGCGTGAACATGATCTCGGCGCTGCAGGCCTCTTCGCCGTTCACGCTCGCGACGCCTTTGACGACGCCGACCCTGGACTTCAGCTTGATCAGCGTTACCTCGAGCCTCAGCTGTTCGCCGGGCACCACCATGCGGCGGAATCGGGCGCCGTCAACCGCGACGAGGAACGCCAGTTTTCCCTTATTTTCACCTTTCGAAAGCATCATCACGCCGCCGGTCTGCGCAAGCGCCTCGATCATCAGCACGCCCGGCATCACCGCTTTCTGCGGAAAATGCCCCTTGAAATAAGGCTCGTCGGCGCTGACGTTCTTGATGCCGACCACGCGCTCGCCGGTCATCTCGATGATGCGGTCGACAAGAAGGAACGGTTCGCGATGCGGAAGGATCGCTTTGATCTGCTCGATATCCAACGGGCAGTTCGTTTTTACGGCGTCGTGTTTATTTTCCATCATTCTCCCTCTGCTTCCTGATTGCTTTGACCAGTTCGCGATTGAGCGCGTGCCCGCTGCGGATCCCGATGACCTTGCCGGTCACCGGAAAACCCAAAAGGCTCAGATCGCCTATCACATCAAGGATCTTGTGCCGCGCGAATTCGTCCGGAAACCGCAGGCCCTTTTCATGCGACCCGTCCGGCGAAACGACGATGTTGTTCTCATCGCTGCCTCCGAGTCCGAAGCCGCGGTGCTTCAGCTCGCGCGCCTCGTCGGCCGTGCAGAACGTGCGCGCCGGCGCGATCTCGCGCTCGAACGTCTCCGCGGAGACCGTGAAGCCGGCCCTCTGGTTCCGCAGGTACGGATAATCGTAATCGAGGCAGTAGCTGATCTCGAACCGGGACGACGGGTGGATCGAGATCGCCTTGCCGCTTTCCGAGCAGAACAGCGGCTCGGTCACGCGGTACACATTTATTTTTTCCGCCTGTTCCCTCAAACCCAGTCTGCGGAACAGATCTATGAACGGCTTCGCGCTGCCGTCGGCGGCCGGAATTTCGTCGCCGCGGACGTCGATCTCCAGGTTCGACAGGCCCAGCCCGTACATCGCGGCGAGCAGATGCTCGACCGTCAATATTTTCAGAGCGCCCGATCCGATCGCGCTGCAGCGTGCGGCGCCGTCCGTCAAGAACAGTTCGGAGTCGCGCCCGACGACCCCGACCGCGGCGCCATTCTTCAAAAATTTGATGCCCGCGCCGGCCGCTGCCGGCCGGAAAACGACTTCGCAGGGTTTTCCGGTATGAATACCGACGCCCGAAAAAGAACCTTCGGCGGCGAGTGTTTTCTGACGGTCCTCCATTTTATTTGCCGGACAATATCTTTTTTTTGAGCTCGGCCATGTCCTTGAAAAGCTCCGGCAGACGCGAAATATAGGCGAAAAGTCTCTTCTGTTCCTGGATCGGCTTCGCCGGGCTTCCGAGCATGACCGCGTCGGCAGCGACCGGCTTCGTCACACCGGCCCCGGCACCGATGATGGCCCGGTCGCCGACCGTGATGTGCCCGATCAGCCCCGCCTGGCCCGCGACGATGACGTTTTTCCCCATCGTCGTCGAGCCCGAAATACCGGCCTGAGAAACGACGAGGCAGTTGGGGCCTATCACGACGTTATGTGCGACCTGCACGAGATTGTCGATCTTAGTGCCCTTCTGGATCCAGGTCTTCTTGAAGCGGCCGCGGTCGATGCAGGCGTTGGCGCCGATCTCGACGTCCTCCTCGATCAGCACGAAACCGGTATGAGGGATCTTCTCGTGCTCGCCCTGCACGGTCTCGTAACCGTAACCGTCGGAGCCGATGACAGCGCCGCTGTGGACGATCGAGCGGTCCCCGATGTGCGTATGCTCGCGGATCACGGCGTTCGGATAGATCAGCACGTCCCGGCCGATGCGGCAATGGGCGCCGATGAACGCGTTGGCACCTATCACGGTGCCGGAGCCGATCGACGCGCTATCGGAGATCACCGCGTGCGGCCCGACGAACACGCGCTCGCCGATGTCGGTGTTGCGCTCGAGCACGGCCGTCTCATGGATGCCCGGCGGGTACTGCACGGGTTCGGGCGCGAAATGAACGGCGATGCGCGTAAAAGCTTTGGAAGGGTTGGAACAGCGGATCAACGGGACCGGCGCGCTCTTCACGTCGTTCGGCGCGATCACGGCCGATGCGCCCGTTTCCTGTAAAAAAGGGAGATATTTATCGTCCGCGAGGAACGTAATATCTCCCTTTTCCGCGTCTTTGATGCCGGCGACGCCGGTAACCGGTATGGATTTATTGCCACCGACGAGTTCGCCGCCTACGAGGTCGGCGATCTCACCTAATTTTAGACTTTTAGGCGCTCCATTATTTTTTCTTGGTGTATGCGTCATTCAGCGTTTTGATGACTTGTGCGGTCAAGTCGCTTCCCTCGCCTTTATACACCAGCACGCGGTCGTTGAAAATGAACGAGTAGCCCTGGCTCTTGCCGAATTCCTGGATGATCTGCTCGATCTCCTTCAGGATCTCCTGAACCATCGTGTCGCGCTCTTTTCTCAGCGCGTCGCGCGTGTTGCGGTCAAAATCCTGCAGCGCCTTGATCTTGTCGTCGATCGAGGCCTGTTTGTCCTCTTTCGCCTTCGACGAAAGCAGCTCCGCCTCGTCGCGCATTTTTTTCACGTCGGCGACCATTTTATCGCGCTCGGTCTGCTTGCCGGCGCCCTTGGCCTCCAGCGTCTTGTCGAAGTCCTTCGTCTTCTGATAATCATCGAACACGCGCGCGAGGTCCACGTAGCCGATCTTCTGTTCGGCCACGGCCGCCTGCGCGGGAGCCGCGAACCCGGCGGCGATCAAGAGCGCCGCAAATACTGCCGTAATTTTTTTCATGACGTGAATCATCCTCCCTATTGGCTTATCGGATTTTTCCTGAGACTAGAATCCCTGGCTGACGCTGAAATAGAAGCGGACTTTTTTGTTTTCGCCCGGCACGTCGTCGAGCGGATAGCCCATGTCGAGCTTGACCGGGCCGATCGGCGTCTTCACGCGCACGCCGACGCCGGTGCCGGAGAACACGCCGCCTTCGCCGAAGTCCTCGATATCACTGTAGACGTTGCCGACGTCGAAAAATACGGCGCCTTTGATCAGGTCCGGATAGATCGGGAACGTCTCTTCAATGTTGGCGACCCAGTACGCGTTGCCGCCGATGGGGTCCTGATTGCCGGGGTCGCGCGGACCGATTCGGCGCTCGCGGTAGCCGCGGACCGTGTTGGCGCCGCCCGCGAAATAGCGCTCGTAGATCGGCACGCTGTCGGAATCTTCGTACGAATCCGCGATGCCGACACGCCCTTTCAACTCCAGCACGTTAACGTTAAAATGTTTGATGTAGGTGCTCGCGCTGCCGTAAAGCTTCCAGAAGTCCCTGTCGCCGCCGAGCGGTCCGCCCGCGACTTCGCCGGTGCCCGAGAGGAGAAAGCCCTTTGTCGGATTGAAGATGCTGTCGCGCTCGTCGTGCGTCAGCGTCAGCGCCAGGCTCGAGGTCGTGTTGGTGCCGTTTTCGGCGAGAAGCGCCGCCGAGGCACCGGCCGGAATGTCGGAGATCCTGACCTCTTCGAGCTTGTACATCAGCAGGCCCTTGTCGAACTCGGTGAATTCCTTGCCGAGGCGAAGGTCGAAGCCGGTGCGGCGCTGGTCGAAGAAATAGCCCGAGTTGCCGGAACGGTTGTATTCCTTGCGGAAAACGTCGAAGCCGAACGAATAAGGATAGCCGAATACCCACGGCTCGGTGAAGCTGAGCTCGGCATTGCTGCGCGTGCTGCCCGCCTCGAGACGCAGGCCCAGGTCCTGGCCGGCGCCGGTGAACGTCTGCCAATTCTGCCAGTCGAAATTTTTCTGCCGGACCTGCGCGAAGCCAATAATGGAATCGATGGAGCTGTAGCCGCCGCCGAAGCTGAACTCGCCGGTCTTGCCTTCCTTGACCGAGACGACGAGATCGCGCGAGTTGGGCTGCGAGCCTTCCTCGGTGTCGAAACGCACGTCCTCGAAAAAGCCGAGGTTGTAGAGGCGCTCTTTCGAGCGCTTCAGCTTGGCGCCGCTGAACGATTCGCCCGGATATGCGCGCAGCTCGCGGCGGATCACGATGTCCTTGGTCTTAAGGTTGCCCTGGACGCGCACCTTGTCGACATACGTGAGCTGATTCTCGGTAATCGAATACGTGATGTCGACCTTGTCGGCCGTGTCGTTGTAGAGGGACTCGGACTTGATCTGCGAAGACAGATAGCCCCGGTCGAAATAGAGGTCCTGGATGTTGGAAACGTCGAGGCGCAGACCGCGGCGCGAGAACGGCTGGCCGGACTGCATTTTGATGGTCTTCAGGATCTCGTCGCTCTTCACGACGTCGTTGCCCTTGAACTGGACGTCGCCGACGATGTATTTTTTGCCTTCGACGACGTTGAGGTTGAGCACGATGTCGCCGTTCGGCAACGACTGCGTCGACGAGGTCACTTCGACGTCGCTGAAGCCCGCCTCGTCGTACAGCGCCTTGACGCGTTCGAGGTCTTCCTCGAGCTCGTCTTCCTTAAGATAACCGGAGCGGAACCAGCCGAACCACGACATCGCCTTCGTTTTCATGACTTTCGTGATCTTGCCGGCATCGATCGACGGGTTGCCGCTGACGTTGATGTGCTTGATGCGGAGCTTCAGGCCCTCGTTGACCGTGACGCGCAGCGTCGCCTGGTTGGTGTCGGGATTGATGTCGAACGAGCTTTCGACCTGCGCTTCGGAAAAACCCTTCTTCTCGTAAAGTCTCTTTATTGAATCGATGTCGTCGCGCACGCGCTTCTGGTCGATGAAATCGCCCGTCACCGACAGCATTTCTTTCTTGATCGCGTCGCTGTGGATCTTGTTGTTGCCCTCGATCTTGACTTCGGCCAGCACCGGCTTTTCGGTCACGAGGAACACAACCTTCACGCCGCCCTCGACGTCTTCCTGCTCGATGCGCACGTCCGAGAAATAACCCAGGCCGTAGAGGCGCTTCAGGTCCTCGTTCAGAACCGTCGAGGAGACGGGCTGGCCGATCTGCGTTTTGACTTTGGCCAGGATCGTGAGGCTGGAGACGGTCTTATTGCCTTTGACGTCTACGGCTTTCACGGGCTTGCCATCTTCTGCGAAAGAAAAAGAAGCGGATGATAAGAGGAAAATAACGGGCAAAACGAGGCGGAAAATCGTGTTGGGTTTTCTCATAAGCGAATACTCTAACATAGTCCTTTCAAGTTGGCAATTATCATCGTTTGAGACAGGAAAAGGCCCTTATATAAAGGAAGAATGGTCGAGCGAATGCGTCTCACGGGCCGTTAATAGTACGGAAAAAGGTATCAGGCGACTTCTTCGCGGCGCACGAGCTCCGCGTTCTCGAAGCGCGTGTACTCGCGGATGAACGTCAGGAACACGGAGCCGACCGGGCCGTTGCGCTGCTTGGCGATGATCACCTCGCACTTGCCGCGGTTTTCCTCCGTCGGATTGTAATATTCCTCCCTCAGCAGCAGCACGACCATGTCGGCGTCCTGTTCGATGGCGCCCGATTCGCGCAGGTCGGAAAGCTGCGGGCGGTGGTCGGTGCGGGATTCGACGGCGCGCGAAAGCTGGCTGATCGCGATGACCGGCACGTGCAGTTCGCGGGCCAGCGCCTTCAGCGAGCGCGATATCTCGGAAATTTCCTGCTGACGGCTCTCGGCGCCGGTGACGCCCTGCATCAGCTGCAGGTAGTCGACGATAACCATCTTGATGTCGAACTGCGCTTTCAGCCGGCGCGCCTTCGCTTTGAGCTCGAGCGCGGTGAGGCCCGGCGTGTCGTCGATGTAGATCGGCGCCTCGGAAAGCCTCGAGGCGGCGTCCGTCAGCTTCGGCCAGTCGGACTGCGCGAGAAAGCCGGTGCGCACCTTATGCGCGTCGACACGGGCGCGCGAACAGAGCATTCTCTGGATCAGCTGTTCTTTCGACATTTCGAGGCTGAACATCGCGACCGGCGCCTTCACGATCATGCCGGCGTGCTCGGCGATGCAGGTCATGAACGCACTCTTGCCCATCGATGGCCGCGCCGCGATGACGATCAGGTCTGAAGGCTGCAGGCCGGCCGTCTGCGTGTCGAACTCGTGAAAGCCCGTCGCGATGCCGGTGATATGTTCCTTGCGCTGGTAAAGGCGGTCGATGATTTCGATCTGGTTGCGGACGATGTCCTTGATCGGCACGACGCCGCCGGCGAATTTCTTCGACGCGATCTCGAACACGGTCTTCTCGGCCCGGTCCAGCAGTCCGTCGACGTCCTCGGTCGTGTCGTAGCAGTCCTGCACGATCTGCGTCGCGTTCGTGATCAGGTGGCGCAAAATGTATTTTTCCTTCACGATCTTCGCGTAGTAGAGCATGTTCGCGGCGGTCGGCACCGCCGTCGTCAGCGCGGCCAGGTACTCGGGCCCGCCGACCGCGTCCATTTCGCCGGACTTGTAGAGATATTCGGTCAGCGTGATGAGGTCGATGGCCTTGTTTTCGTTGAAAAGACCGATCATGGCCTGGTAGATCTTCTTGTGCGCGTCGCGGTAGAACGCTTCGGGGCCGATCAGTTCGATCGCCAGCGCGACGGACTCGGACTCGATCATGATCGCGCCGAGCACGGCCATTTCGGCCTCGAGGTTCTGCGGCGGGACTTTTTCCCTGAGTTGGAGGTCTTCGACGGTCTTCATTTATTTTTTCTTCACTATGCTGACCTTCAGCGTCGCAGGGACCTGCGGGTGGGACTTCACGGGGACCTCGAAAATACCGAGTTTTTTGATCGGCTCGGCGAGATGGATGTCCTTGCGTTCAACGTGGATGTTCTTGGAGGCTAGTTTTTCGGCGATGTCCTGCGAATTGACGGCGCCGTACAGCTTGTCTCCCTCGCCGGCGCTGACCTCGATGGTCAGCGTCATCTCGTTTAATTTGCCGGCGATCTCGCGGGCACGCGCGAGGCGTTCGGCGCTTTCCTTATCGCGGCGGTCTTTTTCCTGCACGAAAGTCTTCAGGTTGCCGGGCGTGGCGATGACGGCTTTCTGGTGGGGGAAAAGAAAATTCTGGGCGAAACCGGAGGAGACTTTGACGACGTCTCCCCGCTTGCCGAGTTTGGGATCGTCGTGCAGGAGTACTACTTCAATGTTCATGGTGTCCTCGGTGCTGCGGCGGGGCCTGTCGCTGCGACAGCCCCATTCCGTCCTCGTGTCTTCGCTTCGCTCGCACTCC
>CAZCVC010000067.1:0-7276 GCA_964502045.1 uncultured Planctomycetia bacterium
TGGCCTCCGGCATCCATTCCTGCGCGATCTTGTTTCCGGGAACGATGACCGGCCGGTAGATCTGCGGAATGTATTTCAACGCCGGACTATAGCCCATCGGCAGCTTGTGGCGTCTTTCGAAGCGTTCACGGCCCTGTTTGCCGAACGGCAGCGCGGCGCCCCCCTCGATAAGCAGCCGTTGGTACGGCACCGCGACTTCCTCCAGCGCGTCGAGATTCGGCTTGTCGATTTCCGCCTTAAAGTAAGTGGGGCCCCGGTCCCGGTAGCCGTAAACGTCGGCAGAGCCGCCGTAGATGTCCCCGATATTCAGATTCGGGACGCCGTCCTTGGAATACTCCCTTTTTTCGGGGATTACCGCGTAATGCGACCTCTGCCCTGTTTTATCGACGAGTTTGCCGTCTTTCGAATAAACTTTTGTTCCGTTGCCCCATCCCTGCATGTAAGCCCCGGTGCCCTGAACTACGCGATAGGGCAGTTTTTTGCCGGGCTCATAGCTCGTTCTCAAAAAAGTTTCTCCGGCAGCATAGAGCCGGGGATCCAGGCCTTCCACCCGCCAGTAGGTTGCTTCGGTCGTCTCTTCATCGACGACCAGATGATAATTCATATGCCCTTCCCTCTTCCACGGCCCCTTTTTGTCGATCTCCTGCAGCTTTTGGACATTCTTGGCGACGGGCATGACGGTCCAAGTCGGAAAGCGGATTCCGTAGCGCGCGTATTCGGAGAGAATGCGTACCGTGGATGGGTCCAGCGCGCCTTTGTCTTTGTTGCCGGTAAAGTTGTACACGGTCAGCGTTTCGATGCCGGCGTCATAGTCCGTCGACGTGCGAAAGCCGGCCAGCGGCCAGTTGTCACGCGTCGTCACGAGCGTGTCCACGCGCAGGACGAGAAAGAGACCGCCGGGCCCCTGCACGTAGCCTTTCTCCGTCAGTTGCTTGCGCACGTCTTCCGGAAAAGTTTTCAGCGTCTTTTTGACGCTTTCCGGCAGGTCAGTCTCGCGCCGTTTGCGCGGCCGGTCCGAGATATCCTCGAGTTTTTCAAATTCATGGATCGTTTCGCCTTTCAAATTGATCAACACGGCCTCGCACTTGGCGCCGAGCTTGGAAGGGTCGACGCTGTTGTTGATGCGGACTTTGGCCTTCTTGATATCGTAATAATTGCCGTCCCTGTCGGGTTCATCCTGCAGCGCGCCCTTGTGCGCGACGGCTACCATGACCGCTTCGGTCAGCATTTTTCGCGTGGAGTAGTCGGCGTTTTCCCGCGCTTTTTGGGCTTCTTTTTCTTTCAGCGCGATGTCTTTGTCCATCTGGGCGATCTTCTGCTGCGCCTCTTCTAGGCCGTCCCCACGGCTGTCTCCGATCGTGAGCCAGCCCAACGCCACAGCCAAAAAGATGGCGGCCGCGGTCCTGAGAACTGAGGTGGCGAGTCTCGCCCCTTCCCCCCTCATCTCTTTTTCGGCCTCCTCTTTCTCCTTTTTCTTTTCGCCGAGTTCGCGCTCGAGCTTTTCCGCCTCGATCTGGGTTGATGCCGGGGACGGCCAGATCATATGCAGATATCCGTCATCATCGAACCATTGCACCGGCGCCGTGGGGAGCTTCCCGTCTGGATTGGCGCCGGCGATGCGCTGCAGATAAAGGCCCGCGAGAGCGCGATCGTCCTTTTCGGCCTCGCGGTGGTCGCGTTCGAGTCCTTTTTTCCGCTTTTCTGCGGCCGGCATCCAATCCTTCATGAATTTAACGCCCAATAATATCTGAGGACGATAGGTCTGCTGGATACCGAGCTCAAGCCCTGTATAGTGGACTTCCGGAACGCGCCTCTCGAGTCTTTTACGGCCATCCTTGTCGAAAGGTACGGCTGCGCCTCCGTAAATAAGAAGCATCTGGTTGGGGACCGCGACCTCTTCAAGCTCATTGAAGCTGGGCCAATCGAGCGATATATTGTAAGAATACCAGCGCTGCTTCACGTCCTCGTAACCGTAAATGTCTCGCCTCCCGTAGTGGATGTCGCCGAGGATCAGGTTGGGTACGCCGTCCTTCGAATAAGCTCTCTGCCTGGGAAGCCCGCGCTCCTGGGCGGAAAAACCGCCCTTGTAGTCGAGGGCGCCGTCCTTGCGCTGAATGATCGTCTGGGCGTTCCAGCCCTGCATGAACGCGCCGGTCCCCTGCACGACGCGATATTGCATCTTTCCGCCGGGCTCGTAGCTCGTGCGCAGATATGCCTCCCCGCCCATGTATCTGCGGGGGTCGAGACTTCCCAGGCGCCAATGGACCGGTTCGCCGGTCGTTTTGTCGACGACAATGTGATAGTTCAACTCCTCGGCCCTGGGATACCAGGAGTTGCTCTGATTGATTGTCTGCAGCCTCTGGGTTTCCTTTGAAATGGCCGTGGACACCCACGTCGGGAACGTGTAACCATAGCGCGCGTAATCGGAGAGAAAATCTATCGTCGTCGCGTCGAGTGCTCCCTTGTCCTTGTTGCCGGTAAAATTGTAAACGGTGAGCTTCTCCCGGTTGGCGTCAGCGTCTGTGTCGATGCGGAAGCCGGCGAGCGGCCAAAAATCGACCGTCGTGATGAGCTTTTCCACACGCAGTGCGATGTAAACGTCGCCCACCTGCACGAAACCCCTCTCTTTGAGCTGCGTCTGCACGTCCGTCGGGAACGTCTTCAGGATCTTCTTCACAGATTCGGGCAGATCGACCTCAAGGCGCTTGCGCGGACGGTCGGAGATGTCGGTGAGCTTGTCGAACTCGTAGATCGTTTTCCCGTAAATGTCGAACATCACGGCCTCGCACTTCACGCCGAGCTTCTTCACGTCGACGGTATTGTTCATCCTCACGTGCGCTTTCTTGACGTCGTAATAATTTCCGTCCGCGTCGGGCGTGTCCCTCCAGGCGCCCTTGTGCGCGATCGCGGTCATGAACCCGCCCGTGACCATGCGGCGCGAGAAATAAGCCGCGTTCTGACGCGCTTTCTCGAGCTCTTTCTCCTTCTGCTTGATCTCCGTTTTTAAACGGATGACGTTCTGCCGGGCCTCTTCCATGCCTTCCGCGTGAAGCGGCGCGCTCACAAGCCAGCCAAGGACGGTTGCCAAAACGAAAGCAAGCGCGATCTTGAAAACGCTGCGTGGAATAATAGAAAGCCTCCCGCCCTGCTTGGTCTCATCATCAGAAATTTGGCGCGCGCGCATCGCGTCGCCGACTCCGAAAAAAATAGGGGTCGGACTCGGCATCGAAGCGCGGGTCGAAATAGAGGTTGCCGGGGTAGCTTTGGAGCGCTCGGATAACGCCAATCTCGCCGCCGCCATTCCGGTCAGCACATCGGCGTCCGCTCCTGACTTTATCCTTTGAACAATGGTGCGGATTTGCCCTTCCGTCGCATGCGGCCCATAAGCCTTGAGAACTCGCTTGGTGATAAGGGAGACGAGGCGGTGCGGGGCTTGCACCACCCGCTTGGTCGCGGAAGGCGAAAGCGCCGCCGGTATTTCGCCGAACCTGACTTCGTCCTTGCCGCGGCTCCGTTGCACCGATCCCACGGTCAAATAATGTTGGTATTCGTCCACGCTGAGCGCCGGCTCATCATCACCGGCGGCGATGCGCTCCCCGTACGCTTTGCGATACGCAGCGACCGACTCCTTGACCTCAGCCTGGGTCAGGTGGCTCCTCGTTTCGCGGTTGGCTAAAAAGAGTTTGCGGATGTATTCCAGTGCTATCTCGCGCCCGTCCGGCGTATTCTTCGTCACCGAAGCGACCAGCGGCGCCAGATAAAAATCCGAATCCTTGAACTGCGCTTCGTATTCGGCGGGCTTCTGCGTGAGTATCGCGATATACGGACGATCGGCGCTTTTTTCAGGAAACTTCGGCATGACGACGAGGTAAGAGAGTTTCTGACGGTCCATCAGCTCCGCGATGCCTTCCGAATGGAAGCCTCCGGTGACCAGCGCCGCGACGCGCACGTTTTCCTTTTTCATGCGGGCCAGTGTGTTTTCCATCAGTTTTTGGTTGCGCGCCGAAGCCATTTGATAAAATTTCATCGCGTCGGGCACGGAGGCCTGCAAAATGTCGAAATCGATATGGTTCGCCGGGACTCTGTATTTACCGGAAATTTCCGCGAGCTTGCTTCGGATCTCCGCCACGCGGCAGGACGATTCGTTCTGTATGAAAAATCCGTAGTCCTTGGAATTTAGGGACACGTCAAGAAGCCGCGACAGCACCGCGGATTTTTGCGCGAGCCTTGCCAGCGCCCTTTCGTCCTCATTACGGAAAAATGTTTCCCGCACGTCGTTCTCGAAAGCCTCCGACTCGTTAAAGACCCCTATCATGTCGATGGATTCGTACAAGAGCGTGTACTGGGAGTACAGGATGACGTTCTTATATAGGAGAGGGTTGAGATGGGCCCTTCTCGACGCTTCGACCAGCGCGCCGTGAAACTTCCCGACCGAGAGCCTGTTCTGCTTGAACGCCACCATCAACGAAAGGACCTTTTCGAGCGCGGGCTTGTCGAGGCGGCGGTTCACTTCCGCGATCAGCGCGTCGCGCTCCTGCGTCGCCTTCTCGAAATCGATATTTTTTTCGAGCCCCACGGTTTCGGACAAAAGCCTCAGATTGGGGTAGCTCGCCCAGTCCACGCCCTTTTCGCGCGCGGCCCGGCTGAAATAGCCCCAGTATTCGGTGAACTTCAGCTTGCCCTGACGATGAAGCAATTGATGCGTGCACAGTTCACGAAGCTCCGGAGAATAGACGGCGGCCTCAAGCGAACGCACCGCATCGCGCAGCGCGTTCAGTTCACGGCGGATCTGGACCTTGTGCTCGACGAGCGACCGGAACACTTCCAGATTTTCCTGGTAGAGCGCCGCGTCGTCGGCGCCGTAAAGCTTCACGGGCTCGCGCGAAACCATCGCGTAGAATTCTCCGGCGGAGATGCGCCCCTCTTTCATCAAAGATGCGGCAGCCTTACGGCGCACTCCTTCTATAGGAAAGCTGCTGATGACCGAGGTGTCCACGCGGCCGACGCCACCCTCCAAGGCGATCAGGCGAAGATCGTAGTTTTTCACGAGGCTGTCGAGAATGGCGGAGATGCTTTCCTGCGCGCCGAGGTTGGCGTGCGCATCCTGTATATTGATGATGACTTCTCTGGAAGGTCCGGCAGCCATTCTTGTCGTGACACCAGCCTCTGAGGGGATGACAATAGCGGCAGGGTTCGAAGCGGTCCTGGCCGCGGGCGCGGAAATAGTTTCCCCGGCGCGAACAACTTCCTGGGAGAGAAACGTAAATATCAGAAGGCAGGAGATAAATCTCAGCGCCGGCCCGAAACTTGTGCGGTTCCTGTGGTCGTTTGCTGCTGAGGTTTTAACTCTAGTGTTTTGCATTGTCGAAAAACTTATCTTAGATCTTCTTAAATTTTTTTCAGAACGGGCTAAAAAAAGGGGGCGTGAATTCCTGAACGTGATTCCACGCCTTACTAGAAATATACGCGATCCAATTGTTAATGCAATAGTTAAAAAAATTATTTTCAGAAGTAAGTGCTGTGATTACCTGATCTTACGTGAAATCTATAAAAACACTTTTTGTTTCTAAAAGCTGTTTATCATCTTTAAGCATTTCTTCCAAAAAACTAAATAATTTTACAAATATCTAAGAAATTCTCGCACCGCAGTCTCACTTTTTCTCCGCTTTGGCGGGCGCTTTTTTCAACAGGCCCTCCGTCCAGTCTTCGAACTTCTGCAGCACCGTCAGCACAAACACCGTCACCAGCGACAAAACCACGCCCATCCCATAACGCCCGAACCCCACCGCGGCTCCGATCGACGCAAGCATCCACACCACCGCCGCCGACGTCATGCCAAGCACGAGCCCCTGCCGCGTGATGATGGCGCCCGCACCGAGAAAGCCGATACCGGTGACGACCTGCCCCAGCACGCGCGACGAGTCCTTTTCGGCCGCCAACGTGTCGCCGAGATAGATGAATATCGTCGTCCCCAAACAGATAAGAACGCTCGTGCGGATGTCGATGGGTTTCTTGTGCAGATGCCTCTCGATGCCGACGATGAACCCGCAAACCATGGCAAACCCGATGCGAAAGAGAAGCTCTTTATCAATACTGTCCGTGAACCAGGCCATACACCCTCCTTTACTTGATCTCCGTCACCGTCGCGCGAAACACCGTCGTGCCTGTGTTGACAGCCTCATGCGTCTCCACGCCCATATAAAGAACATCGCCCGCATTAGCCTTGGCCACGACCGGAGCCCCGCCCAAAGGCGTGATCGTCAATTCGCCGCCCTCGAGGACGTAAATGACATGCGGATAAGGATGGCTATGCATCGGCGCCTTTTCACCCACTTCAAACTGGATCTCCGACACGCGCACGCGGTCGTTGTCAAAGAGCTGTTTGTAAACGGTGGGCGCGGCTTCCTGCGGCGACGGATAAGTCTGGGCTTCTTCCGCACGCACGGGCGTGCAAAGCAGAGTGAATGCAACTAGAAGTATAAGGCGTTTCATTTGATCCTCCCTTTTTGAATAATTTTATCCGACCGTGAGCTGAAAGCGAAGCAGATTTCCTTGCCGCACATTCTCGCGCTTACGAATATTGGCCTTGAGCGGCAGAACATATGCCCCCGCCTTTTTGTCCGGAAATATCGAGGTCGTCCACTCGCTCTCTCCAAGCCGGACCGAAACAGGCAGCGATCCCCAGCCCCGCGCCGCGAACCCAAACCGGTTTTTGATCTCTTTGGACGTCTTCACCGGCAGCGTCGCAAAATACCACATCGCCGTCCCCGACCAGACGCGGACCTTGGCCTTCACGGAATAGGTGTACCTCTGAGGAGGCTTTGCTTCTTTGGGACGGTTGGGTATTAGGCGGTAATGGGTGAGCATAGTTAACGTTGATTCTTGATATCCTGCACGATCTGATCAAGCCCCTGCAAAAATTTCGACCGGTCCTCTTTCTGAAACGGCGCCGGCCCGCCCGTGATCTCCCCCGCCCCGCGCAATGTGTGCATCAAGTCGCGCGTAGCGAGAATGCTCCCGATGTTTTCAAGGTCATACAAACTGCCGTGCGTGCTGATGACTCGAGCGCCCGCCTTCAGACAGCGGTGCGCCAGAGGAATGTCAGACGTGACCACGATATCGTCCTTCACAACGCGTTCCACGATCCAATCATCCGCCGCGTCAAACGCGCCTTCGACGACGACCAGCTTCGCTTTCCATTCTTTGGGGAGGTTCATAAAAGAGTTGGAGACGAACGTGACGGGCAGTTCATATCTCTGCGCCACCTTGGTCACTT
>CAZCVC010000068.1:0-7243 GCA_964502045.1 uncultured Planctomycetia bacterium
GCATAGTTTTCGCCGCAGATACGCACGCGTGTGCTTTTTGCAGGTGTAGCAGGGGCAGCCCTCTTCGATGGGCCCGAAATCGCGGATGTAGGAGGCGCCGCGCAGCAGGAGTTTGCCCTTGCGCGTGAAAACCGTCGCGTTACGGCCGTTCCTCGTCGGCACGACGCAGTCGAACATGTCGACTCCCTGCGAAACGGCCTCGAAAAGGTCGAGCGGCAGGCCGACGCCCATCAGGTAATGCGGCTTTTCCTCCGGAAGCATCGGCAGGATCGCCGCGAGCGTTTCGTACATCGCCTCGCTCGGCTCGCCAACGCTCAAACCCCCGATCGAATAGCCGGGAAAGTCCATGTCGACGAGCGCCTTCGCCGATTCCTGGCGCAGGTCCTTGTAAGTCCCTCCCTGCACGATGCCGAACAGAATACTCTCGAGTCCGTAATCGTTCCTGCGGCCCGAGGCCTCCCAGGCGGTCTTCGACCGGCGCGCCCAATCGTGCGTGATCTTGAGCGACGCCTTCACGTACGCATGCTCGCTCGGATATTTCACGCATTCGTCGAGCGGCATCAGGATGTCGCTGCCGAGCGTGTGCTGGATGCGGACCACGTCTTCGGGACGCAGCGTGTGCTTCGACCCGTCTACGTGCGACTGGAACGAAACGCCCTCTTCGGATATCTTGTTCAGTTTTGCGAGGCTGAATATCTGGAAGCCGCCCGAATCCGTGAGGATCGGTTTCTGCCAGCCCATGAACTTGTGCAACCCGCCCGCATCCTTGATCACGGCTTCGCCGGGACGCAGATAGAGATGGTAGCTGTTGGAAAGTAGTATCTGCGCGCCGGCACCGAGGAGTTCGTCGTTCGAGATCGTCTTCACGGTCGCCTGCGTGCCGACCGGCATGAACACGGGCGTGCGGACCTCGCCGTGCGCGGTCGTGAGCACGCCGGTGCGGGCCGATGACTTGGCGTCTTTTTTTTCGATTCGAAAAATGTTTATTTCCGGAACCTTCCGATTTTCAGGACCTTCGCGAGGTTGGCGTCTTTGGATATCTTGGGAATGATCGCGCCGGTCCTCGACGAGAAGATCGTCGAAACGCCGGGGCCGTGGCCCGAAAGAAAGCTGTCGCCGTGCGAGACGATCGCGATCGTGACTGCGCCTTCGAAATAATGGCGGCCGAACGTGTTGTCGGCATCGAGAATAGCGACAAAATCGCCGTAACGTATCTTGTCGAGCCCATAACGCTTGACGGCTTTGGCGTCCTGCGTCGTGATGTCGTAGTCGCCGGTCGCCGGGTCACCATGGCCGAGGCCCGAACCCATCAGCGAAGATGGCACCGTGAGCGCGACCGGCACCTCAAGCTTTTTGCCGGAAACCTTAACGCCCCATGGCCCGAGCACGCGCGGATCCAGGTTGTAGCAGTAGACTTCCGGCAGCTCGGGGAATTGAAGGCCTTGCCCGTACGCCCGGATCAGGATTTTATCGTCATAGGTTAGTTTTTCGAGAGTCTTCTGGTCGAAGTCGATCAGGATATGCTCAACGCCGCCGTGGTGTCCGGTCACAACGCCCTTCGCACCCTTGGCGGCGCCCGAGACGACGACGGCCTCGTTGCCCACGCAGGCCAGGAATTGCAGCGCCATGTTCTGTTTCGACGAGCGCTTTTCCTCGTCGGTGACGATGGAGACGGCCGGTTCGATGTGGTCGCCGCGCCAATGGAACGCCGGGTCGCCGACGCGCACGTTCAGCGTGATCCCGCCGACGCTCGGCAGCGAATGGCCCTGCCCTTTCCAGTCCATCTCGAATTCGCCGAAGCGCAAAGGGTTGGCCGGTTTGCCCTGCACGGCCACGCGCACGAGCTTATCTTCGTTAGTCCTTAATTTCGTCATATCGCCTCGCTTTTTGTCCGACGTTCAAGTCCTTCAGCGAATTGAACACGATGCCGAAGGCCACAGCAAAAAAGAGGAAGCAGATCACGTACACGGAAACCGGCGTGCCCTCGCCTATCAGCGCCCAGCCCGTCATGCCAAGCGCGTAGAGCGCGATCACGCTCGCGTAGATCGTCATCAGCACGTAAGCCGACTTGCGGCGGCCCGAAAGAAGCAAGCAGAAGAAGATCGGGAACAAGAGCTGCACGCCCAGCCATTTCATCGTCTCCGAAAACGTGCCGGATTCGCCGATCGACGGAAGCACCCAGAACGCCCAAAGCACGTTCGCCAGGGTTTGGAGCACGAAAAAAGGAAGGTATTTTTTTACCATGGAGGATGATATTACCATAAACGTTATAAAATCAACATCGCCTGCCTGCCGGCAGGCAGGCGTCGCCCAGCACTTACTTACAGCACCAGCATGGCATCACCATAACTATAAAAGCGGTATTTTTCGCGCACGGCGTGCTCGTAGGCCTTCTTCAAGAGCGCTCCGCCGGTCATCGCGCCGACGAGCAGGAGCAGCGTCGTTTTCGGCAGGTGGAAGTTGGTGATGAGCCGGTCGACGGCCTCGAATTCGAACGGCTCCTGGATGAAAATGTCGGTCTCCCCTTTGCCGGCGATGATCTTGCGGTTCTGCACGCAGGTCTCGAGCGTACGCACCGCCGTCGTCCCGACGGCCCATACTTTGCGGCCTTCGGCCTTCGCGCGGTTGATTGCGTCGGCGGTTCCGTCAGGGACCTCGAAATATTCCGAATGCATGCGGTGCGTTTCCGGGTTTTCCACCGGTTTGAACGTGCCGTAGCCGACGTGCAGCGTCAGCATCACGACGACCACACCCTTCCGGCGCAGCGCCTCTAAAAGCTCCTCGGTGAAATGAAGCCCCGCCGTCGGCGCCGCGACGGCGCCTTCGTTCTTCGCGTAAACGGTCTGGTAGCGGCCGCGGTCGGAGGCCGCGTCTTCGCGTTTGATGTAGGGCGGCAGAGGCATGTGGCCGACGCGCGAGGCCAACGCCCTCGGGTCGCAGCCGTTCATGAATTCGACGATGGGAACCCCGTCCGTGTCACGTTTTAAAAAGACCGCGCGGGCGTCGTCGCCGGGAAACAGGATCTCCTGCCCTTCTTTGAGCGCCGGCTGCACCAGGCATTTCCAGAGGACTTTGGCTTTCCACTCCTCGACCTCTCCCATCGACATCGTCTCGTCGGCCGTCGCGCGGGGTTTTTCGTAAGGCTGCAAGAGAAGCAGATCGACCTTGCCGTCCGTTTTCGCTTTTTTTCCCACGAGACGGGCCGGAAAAACTTTCGTGTCGTTGAGCACGAGCACATCGCCGGCGGGAATCAGCTCGAGCACGTCGGAAAAACGGCCGTCCTTGAGCGTTCCGGAGGCGCGGTCGAGGATCAGCAGGCGCGACTCGCCGCGTGACGCGCAAGGCTCCTGCGCCACGAGGCCTTTCGGCAGTTCATAATCGAAAAAATCCGGCTTCATTGCGCTTTCGGGGAAAGGTTCAGGATCTGCGAGGACGGATAATAGAGCTTGAGGATCTCCTGGTAACTTTTTCCGAGCAGCGACTGCCCGAGCGTTCCCCACTGGCAGAGGCCGACGCCGTGGCCCCAGCCGCGGCCGTGGAAATACACCATATCGTCGCGCATCTCGAGCCGGAACAGCGTGCTTCGCATCTTGTTTCCGCCGATCCAGACGCGGAAGTCCTTGGCCGCGATGACGGCCTCGCCGTTCGTGCCGGAAATGCGCAGACGTCCGGCTCGGCCTGACGGCGTCTGCGAAATGACGGCGATCTTCAGCACCTGGCCGATGGGCCGCCCGTTTTTATTCAGTTTGCTTTCGATGTCCGCCGGTGCGACGCGCGCTTCCCAGTTGTAATGCGGCGAAATGCGGCAGTACGCGCATGAAACGCTTCCGGCCAGAGGCGGGATATCGATGCTCCAGAGCTCCTTCGCCGCGGCCGTCTTTCCGGCGCAGGTGGCGTGGAAATACGCCGGGAAAACTTTTCCCTGGTACGCGAGCACGAGGCCGCGCGTCAGGTCCACGGCGCGGTTCGTGCGGAAACGTTCGGTCGTGCTGCCGCCGTACACCTGGGAGCTCGTGCTGCTTTTCACGTCGTATTCGGCGCCTTTCGACACGGACATCTGGTAAAGCGCGTAGGTGCGCGACGCGATGGCCTGCGCCTTGAGCGCATCCATGGGCCACCAGGCGGCGACTTCGTGATGAAGCACGCCGTAAAGATAGCTTTCGACGCCGAGCGTGTTGACCGCGTAGAGCTGGTTGGCCGGGTCCTTCAGGAATGTCACCGACCCGCGGAATCTGGATTCTCCGATCAGGAGATCGCGGTCCTCGATCGGCTCGATGCGCACGCCGCGGCAGACCCACTCCTCCTTGCCGATGCGCACGCCGCGCTCGGTGGGCACGAACCACGCGTTCGTGAGCCCTTTGCCCTTTTTACAGACCTGCTGCGTCGGAAGCACGCGCACGACGTACTCGCCGCGGATGTTCACTTTCAGCATTTTCTGACCTTCGATGACGAGCACGCGGATGGTCTGGTCGGCGGCAGCGGCCGGCGAACAGAAAGCGAGGGAAAAAAGAAGCGGAAGAAAAAATGCGGCCTTGCGGGGCTTCATCAAAAAAGGTCTTTGGCTTTGGTGGTTTTGATTCCCAGGTGAGCCAGCACCGCCGGCGTGGTCTCGCGTCCGCGCGCGGTTCTCTTCAGGAAACCTATTTTCAAAAGGAATGGTTCTACGGATTCGACGAGCGTGTCTTTTTCTTCGTTCAGCGTGGCCGCCAGAGATTCAATGCCTACGGGACCTCCGTCGTAGGTCTCGAGGATGGCCCGCAGGACTTTGCGGTCGAGAGCGTCGAGGCCCTTGGAATCGATGCCGTGGCTATCGAGCGCTTTTTCAACGGTCTCCAGACCGATCTTCTCCTGTGACTTGACTTGCGCATAGTCGCGGGTGCGGCGCAGTAATTTGTTGGCGAAGCGCGGCGTTCCGCGCGAGCGGCGCGCCAATTCGAGCGCCGCGTCCTTCTCGATGGGCATCGAAAGGATGCCGGCGGAACGTTCGACGATACGCGCGAGCTCCGAGGGTTCGTAAAAATCGAGGTGGAACGTCATACCGAACCGGTCGCGCAGCGGCGCCGTCAGCATCCCCTCGCGCGTCGTCGCCCCGATCAGCGTGAAGCGCTTCAGCGCGAAGTTGATGGTCTTCGCGTAAGCGCCGCTGTCGATGACGAAATCGATCTTGTAGTCCTCCATCGCCGGATAAAGGAACTCCGCCACCGGCGCCGACAGGCGGTGGATCTCATCGATGAAAAGAATGTCGCCGGATTCGAGGTTGGTGAGCGTTCCCAGCAGGTCGCCGGGCCGCGTGATCGACGGACCGCTCGTTGCGGTGATCTTGACGCCCATCTCGTGCGCGATGATGTGCGCCAGCGTGGTTTTTCCGAGGCCCGGCGGTCCGGACAAAAGCACGTGATCGAGCGGCTCTTTCCTTTTTTGAGCCGCCTGCATTGCAATCTTGAGATTTTCCTTGAGATTGTCCTGTCCGATGAGCTCGCCAAGCCGCGGCGGTCGCAGCGATATCTCGACGATGCCGTCCGATTCGTCGACGGACTGCGCGCCGGGAAGCCTGTCATCCGGCACGCGGTCAAAAGAAACCCTTTCGCGGCCGCTGTCGTTCTTGCCCTTATTTGAAGGGATTTTTCCGGGGCTCATCCAGCCCATCCTATTCTGCGCATAAATTTCTTTTTTATCTTTTCATTACAAGAAACATGGTTTGGATGGGCTGGACTCATTTATTTTTTTTCTGCCGGTAGACTTCGTTGAGGACCTCTTCGACCGACGAAAGGCCGGTCTCGCGTGAAAACGCCTTGCGCACCATTTCCTTCGCCTCGTCTTTCTTGTACTGCAGCTGCAGCAGCACTTCGACGCACTCGGTCTCGATGTCCGCGTTCTTCGGTGCCGCATGCGAGGCGCCGTTCGCCGTGGCCGCGACCTTCATGAGGCCGAAGCGGCCCATCTTGCCCTGCAGCTTCGCGATGATCTCTTTGGCGCGCTGCTCGCCGATGCCGGGCAGCGATTTCAGGTACTTGAGGTCGCCGGTGTCGATCGCCGACGCGATGTCGGGGATCGGCTGCGACAGCGCGCGCACGGCTGCCTTCGGGCCGACGCCCGAGACCGTGATGAATTTCTCGAAAAAGTCCTTTTCGATGCGGTTGGCGAAACCGATCAGGATCGGGATGCTGCGCGAGGGATCGGTCTGGTAATAGTGGTAGGTGACGAGCGAGACGGTCGAGTCTTTTTCGAGCTTGCCGTCGAGGTTCTTGATCACAGCCGTCGGGATGTAGACCTCGTAGCAGATGCCGTTCACACCGAGGACCAGCGTGTTGTCCAGCAGGCTTTCGACCGTTCCGGAAATTTGCGCGATCATCGTTTGTTTTTCACCGTAGATAAATAGGCCAACGCCACCGCCATCGCGTCCGCCACATCGGGCGGTTCGGGCAGCCTCGCGAGGCCCAGTGCGTGCTGCACCATGCGCTGCATCTGCATTTTTTTGGCGTGCCCGTGCCCGGTGACCGCTTTTTTCACGTGCGTCGACGAGACGCTTATCAGCGGCACGCCGTAGATCCCGCTCAAGAGGCACACGACGCCGCGCGCGTGGCCCATCAGGATCGCCGTCGCCGGGTGATCGTAATGCGCGTAGAGCTTTTCGATCACGAGCACGTCGGGCTCGAATTCTTCGATCACTTCGGATAGCGACCGGTAAATTTTCCGCAGGCGCTCGGAGATGCCGTCCGGCGTTTTTGCGTTCACGATGCCAGCCTCCAGCACGCGCGGGCGGCCGCTTCCGGACGATTCCAGAACGCCGTAACCGGTGACGCGCAGGCCCGGGTCGACGCCGAGGACTTTCAAATTTTTACTTCGCCAGTTCCTGGAGTATCTCGTCCGGGATGTCGAAATTGGCGTAGACGTTCTGCACGTCTTCGTTATCTTCGAGCGCGTCCATCAGCGCCATGACGGTCTTCGCCTCGTTGATGCCGGCGACCTTCACCGTCGCAGACGGGATGCGCGTGACTTCGGCGCTTTCCGTCGCAATACCGGCTTCCGTGACCGCTTTTTTTACTTTTTCAAAATCGTGTGGTTCCGTCGTGATCTCGTAGACGTCTTTTCCGGCGTTGAAATCCGAGGCGCCCGCATCCAGCGCGATCGTCATCATCTTGTCCTCGTCCGCCGCTTCTTTTTTCACGACGATGAGTCCCTTTGTGGCGAACTGCCAGGCCACGGAGCCCGAGCCCGACATGCTTCCGCCCTTTTTCTCGAG
>CAZCVC010000069.1:0-1691 GCA_964502045.1 uncultured Planctomycetia bacterium
TAGAATAAAAATTATGTCTGAAGAGTTCCAGTTTCTCTTCCCCCGTGTAGACGCCTGGACTGCCAGCGTTTCTATAGCTTACCCGCCGGATAGCTCCATGTCTAGGTCAAAATTTGATTATTTATCAAATGATAAGATATGCTAACTTCAGGCTAAATAGATTTAAAATAAGCCGGAATGGGGTATGATAACAAGAATCATGTCCTTGGAACCCAATTACTTCGACGAAACCCGCTTTACCGGCTTCTCGCCCATCGACGGCTTCGTGGCCGAAAAGGCGCTGAAAAGCCACTATAACGGCGCGGCGAAGCTGCACATGACCTGCTCCTCCCCGGGCGACACCCCCGAAGACACGGCCCGCAAGGCCCTTTTTTTCGAGAAGTGGAAGGACTGGCGCGCCTGCCTGGACGCCGCCAAGACTCCCGACGAAAAAACGGCGTTCCATTATTTCCTGCGGAGCCCGGATAACTTCATCGGTTTTCTCTGGGAGATCCCGAAAGAGACGCTGGCCGGCTATTACCGTTCCTACCAGGAACACCTCTGGAACAAGCTGATGCGCCGCGTCATGGAGAACGAGCCGGAAGAAGATGAGCTTGCGAAACTGAAGGTGCCGCTTTTCTCGCGCGGCGCCGTGATGCCGGACCGGGATCTCCAGAAACTCTGGGACCAGGTGCTGGCCGAGGAAAAGATCGAGCCGGGCATGCATCTCGAGTCGAAGATGAAGAAAGTGCGCTTCCTTCCGGGCGAACGGCCCGCCGTAAAGCCGGCCTAGTTCTTCGCGGTCTGCCCTTCGCGCACGACCTTATAGACGATCTCGCCTTCTTTGGCCTTGTTGAACTTCTCACGCGCGACTTTCTCGACGTAAACCGGGTCGTCGCGCAGCATCCGGAGTTCGGCTTCGAGCGCCTGGTCCTGGGCCTTGAGCCTCAGGATCTCCTGCTCTAGATTGTCGCTGCGGCGCGCCAGGCTCTCGATGCGCACGAGCTTCGGCGTCAGGAACACGATGAACAGGATGAAAAGCATCGCGAACATCACGAGCGTCGCCGACTTTTTCATCCGGTTCCCCATTTTATTTCGCCCCGTACTTGGCTTTCGGACCCAGCTCTTCTTCGATGCGGAGCAGCTGGTTGTATTTCGCGACGCGGTCCGTGCGCGACAGCGAGCCGGTCTTGATTTGCCCCGCGCCGGTGCCGACGGCGAGGTCGGCGATGAACGCGTCCTCGGTCTCGCCTGAGCGGTGCGAGGAGATCACGCCGTAGCCGGCCTTCTGCGCCATCTTGATCGCTTCGAGCGTTTCGGTGACGGTGCCGATCTGGTTCACCTTGATCAGGATCGCGTTGGCGGCCTTCATGTCGATGCCCTTCTTCAGGCGCTCCGGGTTCGTCACAAAAAAGTCGTCGCCGACGATCTGGATCTTAGAACCCATCTGTTTCGTCATCTTCACGTAGCCGTCCCAATCGTTCTGGTCGAGACCGTCCTCGATCGAATAGATCGGGTATTTTTTCACCCATTCGGAATAGATGCCGATCATTTCGTTGGCCGTAAAAATACGGTCCGGGTTGGACTTCCAGAACTTGTAACCTTTGCGGCCCCCCTCGTCGAAAAGCTCGGACGAGGCACAGTCGAGCGCGATCTTGATCTGGCTTCCGGCCTGGTAACCGGCGGCCGCGATCGCCTCCATGATGACTTCG
>CAZCVC010000069.1:1701-7181 GCA_964502045.1 uncultured Planctomycetia bacterium
AATGAGCTCCACGGCCTCTTTGTTGGATTTGACGTTCGGCGCGAAACCTCCCTCGTCGCCGACGGCCGTGACGTGGCCCTTCTTCTTGAGGATGGTCTTCAGCGCGTGGAAGATCTCGGTTGTCCAACGAAGGCCTTCGGAAAACGTCGAGGCGCCGGTCGGCGCGACCATGAACTCCTGAAAATCGATCTTGTTGTCGGCGTGCTTGCCGCCGTTGATGATGTTCGCCATCGGAACAGGCAGGTTGTAGTTCCGGTTCTGGTGAAGCAAGCCGATATGCTTCCAAAGCGAGACTTTTTGCGAGACCGCGGCGGCGCGGCAGACGGCCATCGAAACCGCGAGGATCGCGTTGGCGCCGAGATTTGCTTTATTCGGAGTGCCGTCGGCCCCGATCATGAGCTTGTCAACGCCGGCCTGGTCGAGCGGGTCCTTGCCCTTCAGGGCTTTCGCCAGGACGCCATTCGTGCTTTTGACGGCCTTCAAAACTCCTTTGCCGAGATAGCGGCCCTTGTCGCCGTCGCGCAGTTCGACCGCTTCGTACTCCCCGGTCGAAGCTCCGCTCGGGACGGCCGCTCGGCCGAACGAGCCGTCGGACAAAAGACAGTCCGCTTCGACGGTCGGATTGCCGCGCGAATCGAGTATCTCGCGGCCTTTGATCTCCTGGATGGTGACTTTCGACATGGTTTCTCCTGAAAGGTTAGAATGCGGTGAACGGGAAAATTTTAAAGATTATAGGATCTCCGGGCGTCTTCGTCAACGTCCGCGCAGAGCAAGCCTCACCGCTTTCGGATAAAGCCGGTGCTCGAGCGCGTGTATCCTTTTCTCCAAGGTCACCCGCGTGTCGCTGCGCCGTATCTTTACCTTTTCCTGCAGGATGACGGGCCCCGAATCCACTTTCAACGTCACGCGGTGCACGGTGACGCCGGTCTCGGGGACGCCCGCCTCGAACGCGTCGCGTATCGCGTGCGCGCCCTTGAATGCCGGAAGGAACGACGGATGAATATTGACGATGCGGCCGCGGTAGGCGCCGATGAAGTACGCGGTCAGAAGCCGCATGAAGCCGGCGAGTACGACGAGGTCGACGCGCTGGCTTTTTAAGATGCTGACGATGATCTTTTCATAGGCTTCGCGTGTCGAAAAAAGTTTGGGGCTGATCAGCACGGCCGGGATGCCGTGTTTTTTTGCGCGCTGGAGCGCGCGGGCCTTCGGATTGTCGCAGACCATCAGAGCGATCTCGGCGCCGAGCTTCTTTTTGCGGGACGCCGCAATTAGGGCCTGGAAATTGGAGCCGTTCCCGGAGCAGAAAACGGCGATCTTCGCGCCGCTCTCCCCCCGTTTCCGCGCCATGAGAGGGAAAAACTAGCCGGCGAGGGCTTTGTCGAGCTTGGCCTGCAGGTCGGGCTGGCTCATCGCGCCGACGAAACGCTGGGCTTCCTTGCCGCCCTTGAAGAGGATCATCGTCGGAATGTTCATGATGCCGAGGGTTCCCGGCGTGTTCTGGTTCTCGTCGACGTTCATCTTGCCGATCTTCAGCTTTCCTTTATACCCGGGCGCAAGCGCGTCGAGAATGGGCGTC
This sequence comes from uncultured Planctomycetia bacterium, assembly GCA_964502045.1. Classification (GTDB taxonomy): domain Bacteria; phylum Omnitrophota; class Gorgyraeia; order 2-02-FULL-51-18; family 2-02-FULL-51-18; genus CAMDWQ01. The sequence goes on from CAZCVC010000069.1 coordinate 3,278, forward strand.
ATGAGGCGGCAGGGACCGCACCACTCAGCCCAGAAATCCACGAGCACCGGCGAAGAGGACTTCGCGACCTCGCTGTCAAAGTTGCCGTCGGTAAATTTAAGCACATCTGCGCTGGACATGGAAACCTCCTTCAAAGGTACTTCTATTATATCAAAAAAAACGAGCTGGAGACCGGGATTGAACCGGTGACCTGCTGATTACGAATCAGCTGCTCTACCAGCTGAGCTACTCCAGCAAAATCTGGTATTTGAAACGGTCTTGAAAAAATTTACTGCGGCAGTCCAGAACCCCTCGGCCTGGACGCCAGGCGCTTGCCCCAACGCGTCGCGTAGTCGGTCAACCGCTTGAGCAAGTCCTGCGAGGACGGCTTCGGCTCGACGGCCCCGCCGAGCAGGATGTCGCGCGACGTGACCGACTTGCCGTAATAAGCAGTGTTCGACTCGTTGTCCTGCGTCAGCACCGTGCCGTCGAGCGAAACGCCGGCGAAAAGTCCGCGGCTCCTCGAGTACGCGAGAATGCTCGCCTGCAGGAACAGGTCCGTGGACCCTTGCGTGTCGCGCCCGACCGGTCCCGCGACCGCGGCCGCGTCGCCGCCCATCGTGAAATTGTTTTTCAAAAGGCTTTCGACGCCGTTCTCGTTCATGATCACGAGGATAATGTCCGTCGCCGAACCGCCAATCTGAAAGCCGAAATTACCGCCGCCGAGCGTGGAGAACGCGACGGGCCCCCACTGGCCGGTCTTCTCGTCCTTCTTCACGACGACGCCTTTGCCGAATCGCGCGCCGAAAATGAAGGCGCCTTTCAGCACGTTCGGATAGATCGCGATGGCCTTGCACTTGGCCAGCATCTCTTCGGGAATGCTCTGGTCGGGCGACACCATGATCTCGTCGACGACGCGGCAGGTCTGCCAGATGCGGTCGTCGAGCTCCGTCACCGTATCGGCCAGCGCGGCCGAGGACGAAAAAAATCCGCCGGCGATCGCGAGGGCGGAAAATAATGCCAAAAATTTTTTCTTCATGGTTCTCCTCCGGGGTTCGAGCGGCAATCGCCGTAAAAACGGAATTCATTCTATCATAAACGGAGGTTTTTTGGAGAGCTTCTTTTGGAGGGGTGGTCGTTTAGCGCGTGACGGACGTACGGCGCAACGCTTCGGGCTTGTTGCCGAGGTCGGCGACCGGGATCGTCACGCCGCGCGGGTCTTCTTTCACGGGCAGATGGATGTCCGAAGCCAGGCCGAACAGCCACAGCAGCTTGACCATCATGTAAGTCACGTCGACCTCCCACCAGTGAAAACCGTGGCGGGCCGAACGTTGGAAGGCGTGGTGGTTGTTGTGCCAGCCTTCACCGAAGCTCAGGGCCGCGACCCACCAGTTGTTGCGGGACTTGTCGGTAGTCTCGTAGTTGCGGTAGCCCCAGACGTGCGAAGCCGAATTGACGAACCAGGTGCTGTGATACACGCAGACGGAACGGACGAAGATGCCCCAGACGATGTAAGGCCAGCCGCCGAGCGCGTACAGGATGCCCGTCAGCGCCAGCACCGGCAGCATGTGGTTCTTATCGAGGAAAACAAGGAACTTGTCGCGCACCATGTCCGGCGCGTAACGCTTGTAAGAATCGAATTTGGCCAGATGCATTTCGCGCGCGAAAAGCCAGCCCATGTGCGCCCAGAAAAAGCTCTTCAGAGGGCTGCGGGGGTTGATCAGAGGGCTGTGGGGGTCCTCCTCCATGTCGGAATAGCTGTGATGGTAGCGGTGCGCGGCGACCCAGTTGATGGGGCCCGCTTCGCCGGCAAGACAGCCGCAGATCGCCAGAATATATTCGACGGGTTTGGACGTCGTAAAACTGCGGTGAGTGAAATAGCGGTGATACCCGAGGCAGATGCCGATGCCGCCGCAGAGCCACCAGAGAAAAAGCATGACGCCGACGGCTTTCCAGCTGAACGTGAAAAAGGCGGCCAGGGCACCGATGTGCATGAAAGCGATCCATCCGAGCACGACCCAGTCGTGGCGCGTGGATAACGGCTTGCGGCGGATCATGGTCGTATTGGAAGTGCCGGGCGTCTGGTTTGTCATAAGTACATTAATTTTACACGAATCGGGGAGGAAAAGCCATCCATTCTAAACTTTTTTCGAAAGAATTAAACGGTCCAGCTCTCCCTTTAATATGGGGAGCACTTCCTGATAGCGGAACGTGCCGAGCGAAGCGGCCTTCTTTTTCAGCGTCACCGTCGTCGGGCCGCACCAGACGCCGAGGTCGGCGTCGTCGGTTTCGCCGGGGCCGTTGACGCGGCAGCCCATGACCGCGATAGTGAACTTGTGATCTTTGGCGTATCGCGTCATTTCTTTGACTTCCTGCGCGAGTTTCACGAAATCGCCGTTCTCGACGCGCGAACAGGACGGGCAGGAAATGATGTTGAGCCCTTTGCCGAAGTCAGGCGCCGAGATGAACTTCCCCTCTCCGATGTCTTTCACGATCTGGCGGCCGTAAGTGATCTCCTGGTGCTTTTCCGCATTGGGAAGCGTCAGCGAAACGCGTACGGTGTCGCCGATGCCGAGCGGCAGGAGCTTTTCGAACGCGAGACGCGTCTTGATGACGCCGTCAGGGAGCAGGCCCGCCTCGGTGACCCCCAGATGGATCGGCACGTCGGGCCGGCGCTTTGAAAATTCGAGGTTGCAGGCGACGACTTTCGCGGGGTCGGAATCTTTCAGGCTCACGACGTAGTTGGTGAAGCCTAGCTTGTCGAGAAGGCCGCAGTGCCAGACCGCGCTTTCGACGATGGCTTTGACGTGGTCTCCTTTATACATCTCGAGGAAATGCGGCGCGACGGAGCCGCAATTGACGCCGATGCGGATCGCGTTGCCGTTGGCCTTCGCGACGGACACGAGCCAGGCGACCTTGTCCTCGATCGGGCGGGATTTGTCGAGGTGATGCAGGTGCCCGGGATTGTAGCGGATCTTGTCGACGTGCGGCGCGACGTCGGCGGCCAGAGGAAAATTTTCCTGAAGGTCGACGACGAGACGCGCTTTCGTGGACTTGCGGATGACTTTGAGCGCGTCGACGTCTTTTTGGTTGTCGACGGCGATGCGTATCAGGTCCGCGCCTTTGGCTTCCAGGTCGCGGATCTGCGCGAGCGTCGCGTCGATGTCCTGCGTGTGCGTCGCGCACATCGACTGCACCGAGACCGGCGCGCCGCCGCCGATCTCGAGGTCCCGGACCTTTATTTTACGCGTCGCATCGCCCATAGGAGATCCCGGAAACGATTACTTGGTCTTTCCTGTGTCGTCGTATTTAGCGTATTCCATCCAGCGCGCGCCTTCGAGAATGGGCAGATTCGCTTCGGTTGGCACGTAAATTACCTGCATCTGATTTGTCTGCATGCCTTCGATCCATTTGTAACGCAGATAATTCTGCGTGATGCTGTTGGCGATGATAAAGTTGGACTTCGCGACGCCCTCGGCGCGGGCTACTTCGATCTCGGCGTCTTTTTTCGCCTTGATGAGCTCGAATTCCCTCTGCAGAGATTCCTGCTCGGCGCGCAGCTTCAGCTCGATCGATTGCGCGAAGCTGCTCGGCAGGCGCACGTCACGGAGCAGCACGTCCTGGATGTGCACTCCCTTATCGCCCAGTTTTTCCTCGAGGAACGAATGGATCTTCTGCCCGATCTCTTTGCGGCCGGCGTCGCTGTACAGCGCTTTCACCTGATAGCCGCTGACAACATTGCGTATCGCTTCGCGGAAATAAGGCTCGATAACCGTCTCGCGGTAACCACGCCCGATGGTCTTGCGGACCTTGACGGCGTTCTCCTTGCTGACGTTGTACAGAATGGACACGTCCAGCGTCGAGATGAGGCCTTAGGACGAAGGGACTTGCGCGGTCTCTTTGATCTCCTGCGTCTTCACGTTCC
>CAZCVC010000070.1:0-5399 GCA_964502045.1 uncultured Planctomycetia bacterium
AATCGCTCTTATCGCAGTTCGACCCGCGCGCGCAGGTGACCGAGCAGCGCGAAAAGGATTTCTCCGGCCATAAAGCCAACCTCAGCTTCGAATCACAGAGCAAGGACGCCTGGTCCTGGGGCCTGGAAGGGATCTTTCTCTACAAGGATTTCGACGACAAGCGCACGATCGACCGGAACGGCATCCGCTCTTTGGACGAGCGCCGCGAAGATTATCAGGAGATCGTGAACGCTTACGCCGCCCATCCGGTCTGCCCGGATTGGACGCTCCGCCTCGACGGCCAGTTCACAGTCAACACCGGCAACCTTGATTTCTACGACACGCACAACACGGCTACTCTCTCCGACGACGACTTCATTCCGGAGTATTTCGATTATGTCCAGTACCTCGTCCGGCCCTCGTTCACCTATCAGAAACTGATCGCCGAGGGAAAGACGCTCGTGGCCACAGCGGGCTACGCTTTTTCGGCGCAATATTATCTCGGCAGGAAAGTCCAGGATACGGCGGGCATTTACCAGAGCGAGGAAGAAGAGAACTACGCGCACTCCTTCTCGGGGCAGATCGGCGTGCCGCTGACGAAATACGTGTCATGGGTCACGGCGGCCAACTATACGATCGTGGATTCGAATCAGGAATTCGAGGCGTTCTACCTGTACACTTACGACACGTGGAGCATTCTGTCGGGGTTTTCGTTCAAATACTAGCGCTGATCTCGTAATTCGCGGTTTTTTTCTCGTCGAGGTTCGTAATCACGAGATACGCTCTCTCGATGCTTTCCTGCGAGAGCCCTTCCCTTTCCGTAAGCTCCTTCAGGCTGACCGTTCTTCCGGAGCCGGCACCCTCATCGCGCCATTCCTCGGTGATCAGTGAGCCGCCTTTTGTGCGCAGCACCGCCTGGACCAGAAATTTCGCTGCGCCGCTCTCACGCACGACGCGGACCCGCGGCAGTTCCGGACGCGCTTCGTCGAAGGCGATCTCATAAAAATCCGTGGCCCAGCCCGACACGTCGCAGGCGTCGGTGTTGTCGCCGGCCACCGGAAGCTCGCCGAGCTTCGCCTTCGTCGCGTCCCACCGGCCTATCCAATCCGTGCGGCAGGTCTTGCCGAGCGCCTTCTGGCCGCCGTAACCGTCGACGAGATAGAACAGGCCGTTCTTGTAGAGGAGCCGCGTCCGCGCGACCTCTTTCAAATATTTTGCGTCGTCCTTCAGGCCGAAATCACTCAGCAGCGCCGCCATCGCGAATCGCTTGAGCAGATCCTCAAAAGAAGCGCCGGTGGCCTTTTCCAGCGACAGGTGGAAGTTTTCGGATCTCGCATCTGTGCGGAAAGAACGACTCAGTTTTTCGATCGAAGCCATGCCGAACTGATGATCGATGAAGCGCCAGAAAAGCGCGTTTTCATAACGCAGTTCCATGAACGGCTGGTCCGGATACCGCATGAAATAATTGGAGCCGCCGCGAGAAAAGCGGATCTTGTCCGGAAGCGTTTCGCGGAACCCTTGCGAATAAAAATCGTGCCGGGCGCCGGCGAACGTCTCGAAGTAGCGCGCGAGGCCTTCCACGTACCAGTCGAGGTGATTCTTGTTGGCCGGGGCTTTCTTTGGATCGACCGGGTTCACGGTCTCCCCGTTCTCGCGGCTCAGGTTCTTGTTGTAGTAAAAAAGAATGACGTGCAGCATCTCGTGGATCAGCGTGCCGCGGAGGTCGACGTTGGTGTTGCGCGCGCCCAGCGACGAAGGGTTCAGGTGCTCCCAATTCTGGATGAACTCGCGGTAGTTGGCCGGCAACAGGATCACGGATTGGTACGCGGTCTCGGAAAGCTTCACGGTGTCGAAGCACGGCGCGTCGCGGAACGACAGGCTCGAGAACGAATGGTAGAGAAATTGGTTCGCCTCGTTCGTGTTGCCCAGATAGATATCGACGGTCTTGTCGGGATCGTACGCGTAGGATTCGTCGGGGTTGGCCAGCGAATAGCCTTCGGTCCGGAACCCCCCGTACTGCGTGATGGTCTGATACGCGCTCACACTGGCGTCCAAAACCTGTTTTGGAAACTGCGCCGAGGCACCGCTTTCCTCGAGGATCTGGTCGGTGTAGTGAACGCGCAGGGCGGCGCCGTCGGGGAAACGGGCCTCATACACCTTTTCTACGGTCAGGCCCATCGTTTCAGCGAGGTACGGCGTGGGTGCCAGAATCATCATGTTTTCGGCCGTGAAGATCAGGCGGCCCGTATAGGTGCTCAAGACCGGACGTATCGTCAGCGATGCTTCGAGGTTCTGCCCGATGACCATCGTCCAGGAGCGGCGGCCTTCACGGTCGCGCAGGAAGCGCTTCTGGTTGGCACGGTCTTCCACATATATCTGAATGGTGATCTTTTTACCGGCACTCCAATGGTAGGCCAGCGACTGCTCGCGGCTGATGCGGATCTCGATGGGGCGGCTTTCGGCCGGGTAGCTTAAATTGATCGGGATGTAAGAGGGCGGATTCGGGGCCAGCGTGTTTTCGGCGGCGACAGTTTCATCGGCGCCCAGGAGGGACGCCGTCAGGAGGAATGCGGCTAGGAGATAAGGTTTCTTTTTTGTCATTGTCAGCAACCAGGCTGCCCTATCCTTTCGGACTTAGGCCCTTGGCTTTGCGAACTGCCGTTTCCGGCAGGGTGCCTTTTTTAACAATTTCCAGAGAAACGAACGCTATTTAAATCTCACTGAATACCTAAATGAAGTATATATGTACGGAGAGGGGCTTTCAATGGACTCTATTAAATGCTTAAGAATACTTAATGAGTCTAATATTGCTTAATTTTAACGGCTGGGCCGAGGAGGCTGCTGTCGGGATTGAGAGGGCCCGAGGGGGTCTGGATCTCGAAATGCAGGTGCGGCTTCATGCGCGGGTTTGAGGCATTGCCTGACTTGCCGCAAGCCCCTATCACTGACTCGGTGGGCACCCAATCACCGGCCTTCACATAGCACCGGGAAAGGTGCGCGTACAGCGTGGTCAGGCCGTCCGGGTGGGCCAGGCGCACGTAAAGCCCATACCCCTTCCCCTCTCCGGCGAAAACGACGCGGCCGGCTTTGGACGCCAGGATCGGCTCGCCGAGAGGGGCCAAAATATCGATCCCTTGATGGTGCCGTCCACCATCGCGCGAAGCGCCGAAATAGCCTTTCCCAAAGTCGTCCTGCCGCAGGCGCAGCGCCATGTCAGTAGTGAAAACCGGAGGGCGGAAATAGACTTCCCCGAGCCGAAAACGCCTTTCGAGATCGTTGAAAAACAGAGGGGTGGACGCAAAAAAAACGATTCCGAGCAGGAGGAAAAGGACGCCGAGGCGAGCGGAAATATTCCGCATCGCGTTAAAAACCCAGGTAGGCCCGAGTGACGGCGACGAGAACGATGCCGATGAAAATCCCGCAAAACGTGTAACGGTTGAGTTCGAAGGGAAGCTGCATAGTTCCGACATTGTAGACCAGCGTCCCCTCGATTACAATAAAAAACTTCGCCCATGCAGCCTTTCCAGGGCGCGCATGGGCGAAGGTTTCGGTCTATCTTATTTCAGAGATAGCATTCTGGACCCAAATATAACGGTCAGAATGACTAATACTCCGAGATGGGGTGCCAGCGCCGAAGTGAACAAAAGACCCACTACGATGCCGATCAAGATCCCCGAAAGGATGTCGGATTTCATCTAACTCACCTCCTAAAAAAGCAACTGCGCGCCGAAACCAAGGAATCAAGGGCTCCGACGAATCAACATTTTGCTTCGATAGAGATTCCCCCCTTCAAGGTTTTAAGAAGCTATCCGTTAAAAGTATAGTAGACCCTGGGGGGATTACAAGGCGGGGTTGAAATTTGATTAAGGTTTTACTTGCTTTTACTTAGTTTAACTTAAATACGCTGAATGACCCATTGCCCAATTTTGGCAAAAACGGCCTCCCGGCCGGTCTCGTTCAGGATCTCGTGATACCACCCGTCATAGATTTCCAGCTGCTTATCTTCGGAGCCCAGGGCGTTATAAAAAAGGGTCGTATTTTCCTTCAAAACAATGCGGTCGTCCCCCGCCTGCGCAACAAGCACCGGGCAATGGATCCTGGGGGCCTCGCGAAGGCCGGCGGGCATGGCCTTGGTGATCTCGGTATACAAGCGCGAGGTGATGCCGAAATGGACCAGTTTGTCCTGCATGAAGGCTTGATAGATCGCCGGGTCATGGGTCAGGAGGTCGGGATTGACCCGGTTACTTTGGGTGAACGTCGGGGCCACGACCGAGGCGATGCCCGCCAGCGCTTTTTGCCAAAGCGGCACGTCGATCGCGATGCCGAAAAGCGGCGAAGAAAACACGAGCCCCCGCAGGCGCAGCGTGGGCGCATGCCGTTCGGCAACGCGCGAAACCAAAAGCCCGCCGAAGCTGTGCCCGAGAAAAAAGAGAGGCGCGCCCGGGCGCTGGCGATGCGCCAAAAGACCGATGCCCTCGAGGTCGGTTTGCAGATCGGTGAAGTGGTTGGCATGCCCCGGCCGGCCGCCGCTGCGGCCAAAACCGCGCAGATCCGGGACCCAGCTTTCGATGCCAAGCGCGGCGAGATACTCGGCGAGCGGCAAATACCGCGCGCCGTATTCGCCCATGCCGTGCACGAGCAGGATCATGGCCTTGACGGGACCGGACGGAGTGACGCGGCGGTAAAAAAGTGGCGTTTCGTCGAAGCCGATCAGTCGGTGTTCCGTATAAGAAATACCCGAAGGTCCCGTCGAAGGCAGGCGCGGGGGTAAGATCATGCGTCCTTGCAGTATTTGTCCGTGTAAAAAGGAAGCAGTACATCTTTATATCGCGAGAGGATCACCTCTCGTTTGATCTTCAGCGTCGGCGTGAGCTCGCCGCCCTCCTGGTTAAAATCGTGCGGCAGCAGCGCGAAATATTTGATCTTTTCGTAGGAAGCGAAGTCGGCCATCGCCGACTGGATGCGCAGGTCGAGAAAATCGTAAATTTTAGCGTCTTTCAGCAATTCTTCATAGCTGCCGAACGAGATCTTCTGTTCTTCGGCGTAGCCCAGCAGTTCCTCGCGCCGGGGCACGATGAGCGCGGTCAGAAATTTGCGTCCCTCGCCGAAAAGCACGCTGCGCAGGATGTAAGGATCGTTCGCGAGAAGCTCCTCGATCGGCTGCGGCGACACCTTCTTGCCGCCCGAAGTTACGATCAGCTCTTTTTTCCGGCCCGTGATCGAGAGGAACCCTTCCGCATCGAGGCGGCCCAAGTCGCCGGTATGGAACCAGCCACCTTGGAGAACGGCCTCGGTTTCGGCGGGTTTTTTGTAATAGCCTTTCATCACGGAGGCGCTTCGCGTCAGGATCTCGCCGTCCTCGGCGATCTTCACTTCGACGCCGGTCAGCGGCAAGCCTACGCTGCCGAAACGCCAGTGGT
>CAZCVC010000070.1:5499-7097 GCA_964502045.1 uncultured Planctomycetia bacterium
ATCTTCACTTCGACGCCGGTCAGCGGCAAGCCTACGCTGCCGAAACGCCAGTGGTCCTCGCGGTTCACGCTGATGACCGGCGACGTTTCGGTCAGGCCGTAGCCTTCATAGATCATGACGCCGAGGTCGTGAAAAAACTCCTCGATCTCGCGTGAGATCGGCGCACCGCCGGTGACGCAGAAGCGGAGGCGGCCTCCCAGCCGAGCCTTGAATTTCCGGTACACCAGCGCTTCGGCTACGCCCTCCTCGAATTCCGTCAAAAGCCCGCCCTTCCGCCGGCCTTCCCTCTTGGCCTCGCCGAGGTCGCGCGCCCAGAAAAAAAGCCCTTTGCGGAGCGGCCCCGCCTTTTTCACGGCGTCGAGCACTCGCGCATGTATTTTTTCGTAGAAACGCGGCACGCCGAGCAGAAACGTCGGCCGCACCTCCAGGATGTTGCGCGGGACGGTATCCAGGTTTTCGGCGTACGCGATCGTCGCCCCGATAAACACCATCAGATAATGGCCTGCCGTGCGCTCGAACACGTGGCAAAGCGGCAAGAACGACAGGTGCAGGTCGCTCGAGCTCATTTTGAGCGTGTCGCGGCAGCCGGTCACGTTGTGCAAAAAGTTCCCGTGTGTCAAAAGCACCCCCTTCGGCGGACCCGTCGTGCCGGAGGTATAGATGATGCTGGCGATGGAATCGCCGGAAACCTGCGCGCAGAGCGCGTCGAGGTCGCCGCGCGCGGCCGTGTTTTTCATGTCGCGCCACAGGTAAAATTTCGCGGCCAGTTCGTCTTTGGAGACCGAAAGCGCCGGATCGAACGCGAGCACGGCCTTCAGCGTCGGGACTTTGTCTTGAATGGAAAGGATCTTTTGAAATTGGTTCTTGTCCGCCACAGCGACGAGCGCGGCGCCGGAATCGGAGAGGATGTACTGAATTTCTGCGGCCGTCAGCGAAGGATAGATCGGCACCGTCGCGATGCCGACCAGCTGCGCAGCAAGGTCGGTCATCGCCCACTCGGGCCGGTTCTCCGAAAGGATCGCGAGGCGATCGCCCGATTTGAGACCCATCGCGAGAAACGCCGTCGCCGCCGAGCGGATCTCGGAGGTGGCCTGCTCCCACAGGATAGGTTCGTAGGCGGAGCCGCTTTTATACAGGAACGCCGGTTTCCTGGAAAACTCGCGCGACGTCTTCTGAAAAAGCTGGCCGAGGTTCTGGACGTCGGGCATCAGGAATCGGTGAACTTGGGCTGGCGTTTTTCCGTGAACGCCGAGATGCCTTCGCGCATGTCGTTCGTCGACGTTATCGAGCGGAACTCCTCCTGCTCTATCTTCATGGCCTCCCCGATTGGTTTTCCCAGGCCGCGCCCGATCGCGCGCATGCTCGCCTTGATCGCAGGCAGGCCGTGCCTTGCAATTTTTTTGCCAATCTCCTTGGCCGTCTTCAGCACGGCGCCGTCGCCGACGACGTGATTGACGAGGCCGATGCGGAGCGCTTCCTGCGGCGTGATCACGTCGCCGGTCAGGATGAGTTCCGTCGCCTTGCTGGGTCCCACCAGGCGCGGCAGCCGCTGGCTTCCGCCAAATCCGGGAATGATGCCCAGCGAAATCTCCGGCTGC
>CAZCVC010000071.1:0-6909 GCA_964502045.1 uncultured Planctomycetia bacterium
CCGCCGCGCTGAAGCAGGTGCCCGCCGCCGAATACAACCCGTTCGAAGCGGTGAAGACCAACATCCTCGGCGCGCAGAACATCATCGATGCCGCCATCGACACCGGCGTGCAGAAAGTCATCGCCCTCTCGACAGACAAAGCCTGCAATCCGATCAACCTGTACGGTGCCACGAAGCTCTGTTCGGACAAGCTTTTCATCGCCGGCAATTCTTATGTCGGAAAGAGGAAGCTCACGATGAGCGTGGTTCGCTACGGCAACGTCGTCGGTTCGCGCGGCAGTGTCGTGCCGTTCTTTGAGGAACAGAAAAAGAAAGGTGTTATCCCGGTAACCGACGAACGCATGACGCGTTTCTGGATCACGCTCGAGCAGGGAGTGCGTTTTTCGCTCAAATGCCTGCAGATCAAGAGCGGCGGCGAAGTGTTCATCCCGAAGATACCTTCGATGAACATCATGGACCTGGCGAAAGCCATAGCGCCGGGCGCGAAGATCAAGGTGACAGGCATCCGTCCCGGGGAAAAGCTGCACGAGGTGCTGGTTCCGAAGGACGAGGCCCGCAACGTACGCGAGTTCAAGGACATGTTCGTCATTGAGCCGGATTTTCCGTGGTGGAACCAGGAAAAATCAGCGGGCGGAGCGCGCGTGGCCGACGATTTCGAATACCGCAGCGACAACAACACGCAGTGGCTTTCCGTCAAAGACCTGCAGAAAATAGTCCGGACGAAGATTTGATCCCGTACGGCAGGCAGTCCATCAACGGCAACGACGCCGCCGCGGTTTCTAAAACTCTCCGGTCGGCCTGGATCACTCAAGGGCCGAAGGTACGGGAGTTCGAGGACGCGTTCGCGGCGTACTGCGGCGCGCGCTACGCGGTAGCCGTGAACAGCGGGACCGCGGGTTTGCACCTGGCGGCGCTCTCCGCGGGTCTCGGCCCCGGGAACGAGGCCGTGACGACGCCGCTTTCTTTCGTAGCCACTTCCAACAGCGTGCTTTACTGCGGCGCAATTCCGCGTTTCGCGGACATTGAACCGCGGACGCTCGGCCTGGATCCCCAAAAAGCTTCCAAAAATATCAGCGGACGCACCCGCGCCGTCATTAAAGTGCATTTCGGCGGGCAGCCCTGCCTGCCGGGCAGCTATGGAAAGAAGGTCGTCATCGAAGACGCCTGTCACGCGCTGGGCGCCGAAGTGCTCAAGAACGGTTCCTGGAAAAAAATAGGATCGGGCGTTGACGCCGCGCTTTCCGTGTTCAGCTTCCACCCGGTGAAGCACATCACGACGGGCGAGGGCGGCATGGTCACAACCTCCCGGCGCGATTTCTACGAAAAAATGATCCTGTTGCGCTCGCACGGCCTCGAACGCGACCCCTCGCGGTTGAAAAGCCGCGCCGACCGCGGCAACCCCTGGTATTACGAAATGCAGTCTCTCGGCTTCAATTACCGCATCACCGACATCCAGTGTGCGCTCGGACTTTCGCAGCTGAAGCGCCTGCCGTCCTTCGTCTCACGCCGCCGCGAGATCGCGGCACTCTATCGAAAACTTTTGTCGGGCATCGACGGCCTGCGCCTGCCGGTAGAGATCGCAGGCACGAAGTCTTCCTACCATCTTTTCGCTCTGAGAATGAATTTTAAAAAAACGGGTAAGAACCGCCGCGAAGTCATGGAGCATCTCCGCGCGCGCGGTATCGGCACGCAGGTGCATTACATCCCGATCACGCGACAGCCCTATTACCGTGAACGCCTGAAAACGCGCCCGGCGGAGTATCCGGTTTGCGAATCCTATTACGCCGAAGCTCTCAGCATTCCCATGCACTCCGAACTGAAAACTTACGAAGCGGAAAAAGTAGCGCGTGAGATCAAATCGCTTTTCCGGAGGCGTTAGATGTCACTTAAAGTACGCCTGATCAAGGACACGATGCTTTACAGCGCCGCAAATTACGTGGCGATGGCCATCGGCATCGTCTTAAGCATCGTCAGCAAGGGAGTGCTCGGCGTCGTCGGCGCGGGTTATTGGGCCATTCTGAAAATTGCGCTGTCTTATTCGGGCCTGGCCGATTTCGGCGCCAAAGAGGCCATGCTCCGCGAGTATTCGCAGGCTATGGGCTCCCAGAACCGGCCCAGGGCCGAGATGATCGTGGGCAGTTCCTTCCTATTTTTATGTCTGACGGCGGCCGTTTTCGCGGCCGGAATTTTTTTGTACTCCTTTTTCGTTCAGGACGCCGTTTTGCGCACCGCTTTTTGGGCGCTTTCGGCGCTGATCATCGCGACGCAGGTATATAATTTCATGCTGACATTTTTGCGGGCGTCCAAGAATATCGCGCGCCTCTCCGGGATTATTTTGCTGAACATCGGCCTCGTCGCGGTGATCTCCATCCCGTGGGCCCTCAAAGCGGGCGTCATGGGTTTTGTTCTTGGCACGCTGGCTGCGACGGTGCTCTCCGCGGCCGCCGCTTTCGCCGGCTGCGGGATGCGGCTGCGTTTTGTCTGGGACGGCGCCCAAGTCTGGTCCCTGGTCAAGATCGGGTTTCCGCTCGTGGTCGCCGGCTACGCGATGGACACTTTTTTGACGCTGGACGCGATCATGATAGGGAAGCTGCTGGGAGTCCGCGAGCTCGGTTATTACACGATCGCGCTGATGTCGGTACAGCAGATCAATTCGCTGGGACGGTTCTCCCAGATCATCCTGCTGCCGCACGCGCAGGAAAAGTACGGAAGATCGAACAGCCTGGAAGACACGAAGCCCCTTTTTTTGAGGACGACCCGCGTTTTGATGTACGTGCTTCCGGTGATCATCGCCGCCGTGTATTTTTTCGTGCCGCTCGTGGTGGGCTGGTTCATCCCGAAATTCATCCCGGGTCTGGGGGCGATGAAGATACTCGTGCTCGGCTATTTTTTCGTGGCCGTCAACGAACTGTCGGCGACCATCCTTTTTACCATCAACAAGCAGAAGGTCCTCGTGCCGCTCTTCTCGCTGATGATCCTCGCCGCGGCGGGACTGATCTATTTTTTCATCCGAAGCGGCTTCGGCATCGAAGGGGTCGCGCTGGCGACCTGCATCGGTTATTTCCTGTATTTCATCGTGGTGTTCTGCTACGCGTTCGGCTTTCTGCTGGATAAGAACGAACTGCGCCGCACCGTTTTCCGGGCGCTGACCGTGTTTTTTTACTTTTCGCTCGTGATCCTCAACCTCGAGCAATGGGTGGGCGTCGAAAGCGCCGAATGGGCGGCGGCGGTGAAAATGCTGGTGTTCCTGCTGCTTTTCTCGCCCTTCCTGCTGCATCTCGAGAAAAAAGAGAAGATATTCAAGGCCGTGATGCGCGTATTTTTCAACAAATCGGAAGTCCTGACCGGAGTCTGACATGAAACAGAACAGCGGGGTCACATTATGGGAAAAGGCCAAGAGCCTCATCCCCGGAGGGAACCAGCTTCTTTCGAAGCGCTCCGAAATGTTCCTGCCAGGGCAATGGCCCTCGTATTACAAGAAGGCGCGCGGCGCCGAGGTCTGGGACCTCGACGGCAATCATTACTACGATTACAGCATCATGGGCATAGGCACCTGCGTGCTGGGTTACGCGCATCCGTCCGTGACCCGGGCCGTCACGCGCGCGGTCCGCGACGGCAGCATGTCGACACTGAATTGTCACGAAGAGGTGGAGCTGGCCGAAAAACTCGTCGCGCTGCATCCATGGTCCGGCATGGCGCGTTTTACTCGAACGGGCGGGGAGGCTTGCGCCGTCGCTGTCCGTATCGGGCGCGTTTTTTCCGGCCGCGACAATGTGATGTTTTGCGGGTATCACGGATGGAGCGACTGGTATCTCTCCGCGAACCTGGCGGATTCGGCGAACCTCGATGGTCAGCTGCTGCCGGGCCTGGCGCCCAAAGGCGTGCCGCGCGCGCTGAAAGACACGGCGGTCCCGTTCTCTTACGGCAACATTGAAGAATTCAACGCAAAGTTCGAAAAACACAAGGCCGATACCGGCGTCATCATCATGGAGGTCCAGCGCTCGAAGAAGATCGACGTACCCTTCCTGAAGCGGGTGCGCGAGGCAGCCTCCCAAGCCGGCATCGTGCTCATCTATGACGAGGTGACGTCGGGGTTCCGCCTTCGCGCGGGCGGGCTTCATCTCGACCACGGCCTCGAACCGGACATCGTCGTACTCGGTAAAGGAATGGGCAACGGACACCCGATCGCGGCGGTGGTCGGAAAGAAGAGCGTGCTTCAGGCGGCTCAGGAGACGTTCGTTTCGAGCACGTACTGGACCGAGCGCGTTGGTTACGCCGCGGCGCTGGCCGTGCTGGACCAGTTTCAGAATCACGGGGCCGCCGAAAAAATGATCGTGAACGGCGTTCACCTGTCTCACGGCCTCGAGCGCTTATTCAAGGAAACCGACGTCGGCGCCGAATTGACGGGTCTCGTCACCGTGCCGATCATCTCGTTCGCCGGCGACAAGGCGCTGTTGAAGAAAACCGTTTTCACACAGGAAATGCTGAGACGCGGATTTCTGGCTTCGACCGTCATCTACGTTTCGACCGCTCATGAGAAGAAGATCACGGACAAGTACCTGAAGGCCGCGAGGGAAGTTTTCCGGATGATCGCGCAAAATGAGAAGGCGGGGGAACTGGAAAAAGCGCTCGAAGGGCCCGTCTGTCATTCCGGTTTCCAGAGGCTGGCATAAAATGCTCCATTCCGAATTCCGGGGATTCAAAATATCCAGGCTCGGTCTGGGGACCGTGCAGTTCGGGCAGGACTACGGTTTTACGAAAATGAAAACCGCCGCCGAAGCGGCCGCCGTTCTCTCCGCGGCCGAAAAAAGCGGCGTGAACATCCTGGACACCGCCCCGGACTACGGCGACAGCGAGGAGAAGATCGGAAGCTATTTATCGGGCCGCAGGGACGACCCTTTCTTTCTTTGCACGAAGATCGCAAAGATGGCGCCGGAAATATTGTCGGACCCCCGCAAAGCCGCCGCTCATGTCCGGCTATCCGCCGAAAGATCATTGAAAAAACTGAACGCTTCCCGCCTGCTCGTTCTTCAGACGCACCAGGCCGAGGACGCCGATCTTCTTCAAGACGCTTTCTGGAATGCGGTGCGTGAGCTCAGAGAAGAAAAAATATTCCATTTTTTCGGCATTTCGGTTTACGACTCCGCCGCCGTGAAGGACATTATTTTCCGCTATGGGGATGCCGTCGATTTTATCCAGCTTCCTTTCAATCCGCTGCAGGAACGTTTTTATTCGATGCGCAACCTGCTGACCGAAAAGAACATCGCCGTGATGAGCCGCTCGGCTTTTTTGCGCGGCGTGCTGGCTTCCTCCGAAAGACCCGCGCAGTCCGGAGGCGTCGCCGAAGACCGCCGTGTCATTGAGGGCGACGCGAAGCAGATGGGCCTGAGCCTTGCCGAATACAGTCTTCTTTATTCGCTCGCCCAACCCTGGATAAAGACGACCATCGTCGGCGTGGACACGCCTCAGGAGCTTGCCGCGAACACGGCGCTGTTCGGCAAGCTCGACGAATTCAAGGATAAATACAAGGCGCCGTCCAGCCGCATCAAGAACGCAGACCTCATCGACCCCCGCAAATGGGGCGGCCAAGGCGTGCTTGCCGTTCTTCAGGCGCGTATGTCTTCGACGCGGCTGCCCGGGAAAGTGATGAAGCCCATCCTCGGGGAGCCGATGCTTTCGAGGCAGATCGACCGCATCCGCAACTGCAAAAAGATCGATCGCCTGATCGTGGCCACAAGCGAAGACGCCAGCGACAACGCTATTGAGGATTTCTGCCGCTCGAGGAACATCGAATGTTTCCGCGGCAGCCTGAACGACGTGCTCGACCGCTTTTATCAGGCGGCGCTGAAATACCGGCCTTCCCACGTACTGAGACTGACCGGCGACTGTCCGCTGCTGGACCCCCTCATCGTGGACGGCCTGATCACGTTTTACGAGACGGGCCATTACGATTACGCCAGCAATACGATCCCGCATACGTTTCCGGACGGCCTTGATGCCGAGATTTTCAGCGTCGCGGCGCTCGCGCGCGCATGGAAGGAGGCCGTCGTGCCTTACTCCCGCGAACATGTGACGCCGTATCTTTACGGAAACCCGCAGATCTTCAAACTCGGGTCCTACCGGGGGGTGACGGACCTGTCGAGCTACCGGTGGACCGTGGATACCGAGAAGGACTACGCGTTCGTCAAAAAAGTCTTCGAGGCGCTTTATTCGAAAAAGAACGATTTTGGGATCCAGGACGTGCTGGATCTCGTGGAACGGGAAACACCGCGGTGAAACGCCTTTATTTTCAGGAAAAGGCGGACGAAGCGCCGCAGGCGTCGTATGACGCGGTCGTCCCGTTCTGGAAGGGAGGCGGACATGAAGAGTTTACCGCGGCCGCTTCCAGAGAAGAAGACGGGAGGCGCTACGATGCGATGCATGCGGAGCTGACGCGCCGCATCCTTGCCGCGGGACCGGAATGGTCTTACCGCGGCGTGAACATGCTTTGGTGTTTTAAGTTTCCGTTGTTCGTCTATACTCACAACGCGACGATTCTGTACCGCGCCTTCCAACGCCACGCGGAGGCGGATTCCGCCGCGGAGGTTCACGTTGCGCGCCATGCGGACCGAAGGCCCGATCCTTATCTCTGCGAGATCCTGAACGCTACTCCCTGGAAGTCCCGTGTAAAGATCCACGACGCGTCCCTGCCCGCCGCGGTGCCCGCGGCGAACGCCTCACTGAAGGAACGCTTGTGGCCCGGCCTTTTGAAGGTCGGGATGCGGAGCCGTTCGGAGGTTGTCTTCTACGCAGACCCCGCGAGATTCGATGAGGTCATCCGGGAGACGGGCGCGCGGAAAGTCTGCGTGTTCGCTTCGCACAAGTCCCCGAAAACGCTTTTGCGGGCGGTCACGCGGGGGAGCGCCTATT
>CAZCVC010000072.1:0-6872 GCA_964502045.1 uncultured Planctomycetia bacterium
GCGGGTATTTTTTCAGGCCTATCCTCAACAAGAAGAAAGGTCGTCTTCCCGGAATTCGCCGGCCCGATGATGCTGAGGATCTGGAATGCTTCGATGTCTAGCGTGACGTTCTTCAGCACGCTCGACTCGTTGTAGGAAATGTTCAGGTTCTTCACCTGGATCTTGACCGGCGGCGTTACCATTTCTTTTTATTCCTGAAATGCGAGCGGATGGTGACGGCGATCAGGTTCATCAAAAGCACGATCGTCAGCAGAACGAGCGCCGTGCCGTACCGGATCTTCTGCTCGACATTGGGCACCTGCGTCGAAAGCACGTAAAGGTGGTAGGGAAGCGCCATCACCTGATCGAACACGCTCTGCGGAAGCCGCGGCAGGTAAAAGGCGGCCACCGTGAACAAGATCGGCGCTGTTTCGCCGGCGGCACGGCCGATGCCGAGAATGGTGCCGGTCAAAATTCCCGGCAGCGCGTGCGGCAGCACGGCGTGGCGGATCGTCTGGAGCTTCGTCGATCCCAGCGACTGGCTTACCTCGCGGAAAGATCGGGGTACCGAATCCAGCGCCTCGCGCGAGGACGTGATGATCACCGGCAGGATCATGACGCCGAGCGTCAGAGAGCCGGCCAAAAGTGACGCGCCGAAGTGGAAAAACCCGACGAACAGCGCCAGGCCGAACAGACCGAACACGACGGAAGGCACGCCGGCCAGGTTGATGATGGCCAGCCTCACGATGCGGTTGAGAAGGTTGTCTTTCGCATATTCGCTGAGATAGATCGCGGCGAAAAGCCCCAGAGGAAGCGCAAAAACGATGGCGCCGATGACCAGATAAAAGGTGCCGATGATAGCGGGTAGAATGCCGCCGGCGCGCATCCCGGAGGTCGGCATCTGGGTCAGAAATTCCCACGAGATCGCCGGCAGCCCTTTTTGCAGGATCACGGTGATCACGATCAGCACCGGCACGATGACCAGGATCGCCGCGATCAAAAGCACGGTGAAGGCGATCTTCTGCGCGAGTTTGGGGTCCATTTTCAGCGCCTCTTGCGGTGCAGGAAGATGTCGGCCGTCATGTTGATGATGAACGTGATCACGAACAGCACGCAGCCGATCGCGAACAGCGCGAAATAATGGTCGCTTCCCTTCACGGTCTCGCCCATTTCGGCCGCCACCGTGGCCGTCAGCGTGCGGACCGGATAGAGGAAGCCGCGCGGCATCGCGGCCGCATTGCCCGTGATCATCATGACGGCCATTGTCTCGCCGACGACGCGGCCGATACCCAGCATGACGGCCGCGACGATGCCGGAAGAAGCGGCCGGCAGCACGACCCGGTAGATCGTCTGCCACTGCGTCGCGCCCAGCGCGTAGGCGCCTTCTTTATAGGATTTTGGAACGTTGTGCAGCGCATCTTCGGCGATCGAAACGATCGTAGGCATGGCCATGAAGGCCAGAATGATGGACCCTGAAAAAGCGGTCAGACCGGTCGGAATATGGAATATCGTTTTAACCCACGGCACGATCGTGATGATGCCGATGAATCCCAAAACGACGCTCGGGATCGCCGCCAAAAGCTCGACGCCCGATTTCAGTATCTCCTTCATGCGCGGCGGCGCCACTTCGGCGATGTAAATGGCCGCGGCGATGCCCAACGGGATCGAGATCAGCGCCGCGCCGAGCGTCACGAGCAGCGTGCCGAGTATCAGAGGAAGGATGCCGAACGAGGGCGGGTCGGAGATCGGATACCAGCTTCGTCCCAGAAGGAACTGGCCCAGATTTTCCGTCTGAAAAAGCTTCACGCCCTCTTTCATCAAAAAGACAAAAATGAGCCCTACGATAAAGATCGAAGCGACACCGCTGATCTTTATCGCAATTTCGATGATCGTTTCTCTGATCCTTCCGATGACCGTCATGCGCAGCGTTATATTATCTTTTTACCGGCACGAAATCCATGATCTCGACGATTTTTTGGCCTTCGGGCGACATCACGAACTCGAGGAACTCCTGCATGCGGCCGGCGGGTTTACCGTTGGTGTAAATGAACAACGGCCGGGAGATCGGGTAAAGACCCTTCTCCACGTTCTCGACCGTCGGAGCGTAATATTCCGACGAGGCGTCCTTGGCGATCGCGACCGCCTTATGGTCCTTACCGATGTAGCCCATGCCGTAGTAACCAATACCGGAGGCATTGCCCACGATCTCGTCGGCGATCGCCTGGCTGGACGGCATCAACAGAGCCTCCGGCGAAAATTCTTCACGCGACTTGGGATCGTTCTTGCGGAGCACGTGCTCTTTGAAGTAGACGTGCGTTCCCGAATTGACTTCGCGGGAAAGCAGCACGATCCTCGAGTCGCTGCCGCCGAGCTCCTTCCAATTGGTGATCTTTCCGGTGAAAATGTCCTTCAGCTGGTCTAGTGTAAGCTTGGACACCGGATTCTTGGGGCTGACCACGACAGCCAGACCGTCGATCCCCACCTGCTGCTCTTTGGGCTCTACGGCCTGATTGCGGGCTTGTTCGATCTCCTTCGGTTTGATCGGGCGCGAAGAGATCGCGATGTCGCAAGTGCCGCCGATCAGCGCCGAAATACCGGTGCCGGAACCGCCGCCGGTGACAGCCAGGAACGTGTCCGGACTTTTTTTCATGAATTCCTCTGACCACGACTGGACAAGATTGACCATCGTGTCCGATCCTTTGACCTGGATCGAATTGGCGTTCTTGGCATAGGCCGCACCGTGGAACAAAACCCCCGCGGCGATCGCGATCATCAGAATACGTTTGAACATGTCAGTCTCCTTGTTAATTTCGTTAAAATTTGTAGACCACGTCCGCTTGCGAGCGGAAGACGGTCTCGTTTGTGCTGTTGGCGACGATGTTGGACGGGTCTTCGGGCTCGACAATATATCCGGTCCAATTGACATCGATCGCATCGGTCAGCTTGTACGTGAAACCGAACTTATGGCCTTTACGGTTCGTGAAGCCGTTCGTGCCCGGCCCGCCGAAATCCCCGTCGTTGAACGCGGCGACGACGGCGTTGGCTTCGATCGAGTAATACCCGTAAGACGCTTCCCATTCCCCCTTCTTGCGGGCCTTGCCGACCTTCATGCCCAGCCCCCACGCCGTATCGTCATCATGGATCGGGTTCGTGAGGCCGCGCGCGTTGTCGGTGCCTTCGTTTCCGAGATTCTGCACATAGTTGTACCAAAGCGTCACCGGCGTGCGGTCGAGATAGAACTGGAGTTCGGGATACAAGTCCAGCACCCGGAAATTGTCGGCTGCGAGCGTGTTGGTCCGCAGGTAGGACGCTCCGCTCGTGTTGTTCGCGACGGTACCGGACCAGTTGTTGTAGTCGTAAAACGAGACGGCGCCGGTAAGGTCGATGGGCATAGCCGTGCCGAATCCGTAGGTCGATACGTTCAGCGCGCCTTGGTAACCGTAAAGCTCGGCGTCCTGGTTGAATCCGGAATTCTCATTCACGATGAACTGTCCCGTCGTGGCGTAGAAATTGACTTTGGTTTCCTCGGTGTTGACGAGTTCCAGATGGGCCTTCTCGTAAATGCCTTCCGGCGTGACATCGGCGTCCCAAACGATGGTCGTGGCATAACGCAGGAACGGGTTCTCGAATTTTCCTGCGCCGATCGTAACGCTTTTCAGCGGACCGACGTCTTTCAGGGCCGACGGAGAATACGCCGCATAGGCGCGGTCGATGTTGATCGATTTAAAATTGAAATAACCGGCATTTCCGAGCGTCTGATTGCTGGACGTGTTGTCCTGAGGCTGGCCGGTCGCCGAATTCGGACCCGTCGCCAGGCGGAACCCGACTTTCCAATCGTCGCCGTAGTCCTTTTCGAAACCCCAGCGCAGGCGGATGCGGAAACGGTTGCGGTCGCGGTCGGCCGCCGTCGTCGTGGATCCGTTCTCATTGTTCCGGTCTGAATATTGGAACGCTTCGTAACGGAGACGGAAATCCCCGCCGAACTTGACCCCCTTGAGCCAAGGCACGGCCGCGCCGATATTTTCCTTGATGTTGTTCTGCCAGTCCGTTTCGGTCAGCATCGGCTGGGAGGCCGCACCCTTGGATTCTTTGGGACGTGCGGTTTCAGCCGGCCGGGAAGCTTCCAGCTGCTGGATGCGAATGTTTTGTTGTTCTATGGTCGATTGCATCTGGGCCATCTGCTGCTTCATGCTTTGAAGCATCGCCATCATGTCGGCGTTGGTGTCCGCAGACACGGATGAGGGTATACCCATCAGGAATGCCGTGAGCACCAGGAAGTGGAAGTATCTTTTCACGCTTTTTTTCTCCGTTTTTCTCTATGTTGTCACGGAAATTCTAATTTCCTGCCGTAAAGGCGCGATGAATGAAATGTGATTTTTTCGTGAATTTTTTAAAAAAAATGACCCTCCGAAAAGCTCTCGGAGGGTCCGGAGAAAACGTGTTTTGGGGGGACTGCTAGAGGTAAGCCGGCTCTTGTCCGTCCTTCCATTTGATGCCGCATCCCATCGAAGGCTTCTGCCGCTCGGCGACGGCCTTGCCCGACAGCACCGCGTCAGCGGCGTCGCGCAGGTCCTTGCCGGTCACAGGCGAGCCGTTGCCGGGACGCGCGTCGTCGAATTGGCCGCGGTAGACAAGCTTGCGGGCGCCGTCGAAAAGAAACACGTCCGGCGTCGTGACGGCCGTGTAGGCTTTCGCGGTCTCCTGCGTCTCGTCGTAGAGCACGGGCATGGAGAAGTTGTCCCGGATGGCCATCTCGCGCAGGCTCGACGGCGAGTCGGCCGGATACGCGGACGGGTCGTTGGCGCTGATCGTCACGACCGCGACGTCCTTGCCGGCGTAGTCGTTGGCGAACTGGATGAGGCCTTCCTTATCATGCTGCACGAACGGGCAGTGGCGGCAGATAAAGATCACGGCCAGCGCCTTTTTATCCGCATAGTCCGACAGCGAAACGTTCTTGCCGGTCACGACGTCGGGCAGGCTGAAGTCCGGCGCCGGCGAGCCGAGCGCGAGCAGGCCTTTTTTGCCTTCGGTGGAAGCCGCGAACGCCGCGCCCTGGAAAAGCGAAAGCGCCGCCATCAGCGAAACGAAAAATAGGAACGGCCTTTTCATAGGCATCCTTTCTTGCAGAGGTAACGGTCGAGGCCGCATTCGCCGGAACCCGTGAGCATCAGCGTTCCCGCGATGGCCCAATAAGCCAGTGCGATCTCCTTGACCTGCAACGGGTCGTGGCTATGCGTAATGAACGCGGCCACGCTCATCGTGCAGAAAACGAAAAAAGCCGCCGCGCGTGTGCAAAGGCCGAGCATCCACAGGATGCCGCCGAGAAATTCGGAAAGCGCCGCGGCCCAGGCGAAAACGACCGGCATCGGGAAGCCCATTTTTGCCACGCCCTGGGTCATCATTTCCATATGGCCTCCGAAGACCTTGCCGTAGCCGTGATAGGCGATGCCGGCGCCCGCGATGAGGCGCAGCCAGAGAAGCCCGAGATTGATGAATTTTTCCTTACCGGAAGAGGATATCATTAAGTTCTCCTTGGTTCTTTCTTTCCTATTATTATAACGCGGACAAAAAAATCAGGCGCATGAAAAGAATGCGAACTCACGTCCGTCCCGAAACGCCGGGGTAGAGCGACGGAGCCAGATCCGACTGCCAAAATTGGTGGCTGTCGATGTCTATTATCGTCAGCTTTCCGTTCCACCCGCAGCCGGTATCCAGCGCCCAGACGTTGCCCGCGTGGATGGGCACGGATGTGCCGAAATTCTGCGTCGGAGTGTGTCCGACAAAAATATCTTTCCACGGTCCGAAACTGCGGCCGGGACCGGTCTCCGCGGTTTGGACGGCCGCGGAAAGAAGGTTGCGGTCCCATAAAAAAACCTGCGGGTCCTGGTCGTCCAGGTCCGTTTCCGGTTCGATGCCGCCGTGGACGAACAGCCGGTCGTCCAGTTCCAGAAAATATTCGGCGGTCTTGAGCAGATCCAAGTGGGAGTCCGGCACGTTTTTCCGGTCGCCGCCGTAGGACGCCATCGTCGCTTTCCCGCCCTGGCCCGTCCAGATGTCTTCGTGCCAGCCGTCGGCCATCCACTGCAGAGCCCAGGCGTCGTGATTGCCGAGGATGACTTTCAGATTTTTGAGGCCCAGCAGCTCTTCGATGCATTTATCGACTTCGGGCCAGCCGTCGCAAATATCGCCGAGGGAGATCAGGAGGTCCTTGTCCCTATTGAAATGCGAACGGTCGAGGCATTGTAAAAGGGCTTTGTGGGCGCCATGGAGGTCGCCTATGACGAAACGACGGGGGGTGGTCATTCTTATATTATACTACTCCGGCGTCGCGCGCGGCGCGACAGCCTTAACATTTTCGCAATAATGTTATCGGCGCCTGCGCTTCGCAAGACTTCGCGCTCCGCCGCTACGCGGCTACGCTTTTAGACAGCTCAGCTCCGGTCGGCCACCCGCCTCGCGGTAGGAATGGCGACAATTCACTGGATTGTCGCCCTTTATCAATGGCCGCGAGGCTCCCTTCGAATCCCTTTGACCGGAAATAAGACAGCCGGTAGATTTCATTTCCCAAAGGGATTTTGAAATACCACCGGCCGTTGATTGGAGAAACGCGCGGTCAAAGGGATTCGAACCCTCGATCTCCGCCGTGACAGGGCGGCGCTTTAAGCCAGCTAAGCTATGACCGCAAAAATTTATGAACTAACTTTATCCGTTAAAACCAATACCCGGTTTTTCTGCACTTCCAGGAAGCCGCCGTCGACTTTCATCGTGTGGACGGTGCCGGACTCGTCTTTGTATGTCAGGTTCCCCTTCTGGAGGGATGTCACAAGGGGCGCGTGGTTCTTAAGGATTCCAAGATACCCCAAAGTGCCGGGCGCGACAACGGAAATCGTCGT
>CAZCVC010000073.1:0-6731 GCA_964502045.1 uncultured Planctomycetia bacterium
AAAAAATGACGCATCAGAATATTTCTACGGGTTCCAAGTGGGAACCGATTATCGGTTATTCGAGAGCCGTGAAAGTCGGCTCGCAAATTTTCGTGTCAGGCACGACCGCGCCCGGCGCGGACCTTTACACACAGACCGCGGCGGCGCTTAAAGTCATCGAGGGCGCGCTGAAACAGGCCGGCGCCACGATGCGAAACGTTGTCCGCACACGCATGTTCCTCGCCAACATCGCCGACTGGGAAAAAGCCGCCAAGGCCCACGGAGAAGTCTTCGCCGACATCCGCCCTGCCACGACGATGGTGGAAGTAAAACTCATCGACCCCCAGCTGCTGATCGAGATCGAAGCCGACGCCGTAATTTAAGAAACTTTTTATTTCATAGATATAAATAATTAACGCCACCCATTTTTTGAGTGGCGTTAATTATTTTATGGTGCCGAAGGGCAGAATCGAACTGCCCACGCCTGCCTTTTCAGGGCAGCGCTCTACCACTGAGCTACTTCGGCAAAAAAAAGGATGCCGCGCATGAAATACTGCGGGAAGAGAAGATATTAGCAGAGGCGATTGGGATTGTAAATCTTCTATTTGGTTTGCGGAAATAATTGAAATTTTTTGTTTTCGGGATTAGAGTATTGGTCTAATCACGTTTTCAGCATATAAAAAGGTCTCAGGGTATCTTATGGCCGACCGGCAACTTGACGATGAGTGGAAAAGATGGCTGCAGGAGAATATCGACCGGAATTCCAACGCGGAAGAACTTCGGGCCATTCTTCTGAAGAACGATTTTGCCATGGATTCCATCAAGGCGTGCATGGGAAGGTATTACCCGTTTTATTCGCCGCTTCCGGAATTCGGAGAAGAAGGTCCCTGCGAGATCGATCACAAAGCCCTCTCTGAAACACGGCTGACCCGTCCCGACAGCGGTTATCCCGTCCGGCGCCATCCGACCGACAGGGTGCAAATGTATACGATAGACCATTTCTTATCCGATCAGGAATGCGACGCCATCGTACAGATAATGCGCTTGAACCCGCGTCCGTCGGCGACCGTCACGTCAAAGGTCGAATCCGAGGTCTCAGCGGGTAAATACGGAAGGACCAGCAGCACCAGCATGCTCCCGACGAATAACCCTGTCATCGCGGCGGTAGAAGAAAAAATTACGCAAGCGCTCGGCATCCGGCCTTCTTACACGGAACAGCTTGAAGGACAGCATTACGAAGTCGGGCAGGAGTTTAGACAGCACAGGGATTATTTCGGGTCTGATCCGGGTGAATATTCGCGTTTCGCCGCGAAGCTGGGGAACCGCACGTGGACATTTATGGTGTACTTGAATACGGTGCCTCAAGGCGGCGGGACACGTTTCGTCGATCTCGATCTGATAATTCAGGCTCAAAAAGGGAAGGCCCTGGTCTGGAACAACCTTTATCCCGACGGCCGGCCCAATCCCGACACGCTCCACGCCGGCATGCCCGTCATCGAAGGCCACAAAGACGTCATTACAAAGTGGTTCCGGGAAAAAGGCAGCGGGCCGATGTTTTATTAGAGGATTTCGAGCCTCGGCGTTTATTAAAATTTTTTAATGTAAGTTTAATTAATTCAACTACTTACTCGCTATATCCTTGCCAAAGGCGTACACTAGACTGACGTTCAGTCAGTTTAAAGTCGCCGATTCGGCGACTTCTTCCACGTACCCAACTTTAGGAAATCCAAATGTCTAAAAAATCAGGTGAGTTTATTGTCGCTACGCCGGTCAATATCGTCTGGGAGGGCATTCTGCTCGTTCCCATTTTCGGATTGGTCGATTCTAAAAAAGCCCAGGACGTCATGGAAACGATGCTTACAAAGATCCTGGACACCGAATCAAAAACGATCATTCTCGATATTTTGGGCGTCGCGGCTATGGATAGCGCTGTGGCCAACCATATTTTGAAGATCTCCAAAGCGACGAGGCTGATGGGATGCGAATGCATCGTTTCCGGCATCTCTCCCTCGATCGCGCAAACGCTGGTGCATCTGGGCGTGGATCTGGGTCAGGTCGTGACGCGCGCTACTTTGAAAGACGCTCTTCAGTTCGCTTTCAAAACCGCCGGACTGGAACTCCGAGAGATCAGAGAAGCCCTGCCGTTAAAGAAGACGGCTTAAACCGCCGCCATGAACGTCACGGGGGGGTGCCTGGTCGTGGCTTATCAAGAAAGCCCGAACGATCAGGCCGCCCTTGAATTCCAAAGAACGGTTTTTGAAACGTCCATCCGCCGCCAAACCGATGGGATCATTTTCGACGTCTCGGGCGTTCATTTGATGGATTCGCTGATGAGCAAGGGTTTGATCGCGACCTGCCGCGCCGGTGATATTCTCGGAAAAAAGACCGTCGTGGTCGGTTTAAAACCTGCCGTCATCGCCTCTTTGGTGGACCTTGAAATTGACCTTAGCGGCGTCCTTACGGCGGTGAATATTGAAGAGGCTATCAATCTTATCCATCCGGCAATGACGGAGGCGGAGTTTTGCCAAACAGATGACACAGTCCCGGATGAAGACATTCAGCTTAAAGAAAGCGACGATGACGATAACGAAGATGAAGACGGCGAAGAAGAGGGTTTTTCAGAATAAGAAGACGTGCCGGATTTACAAAGAAGCCGATATCGATGAGGCGGTCCGCTGCACCATGCTGATCGCCGGGAAAATCGGATTTGGGGAAACCGCCCGCTGCATGGTCGGCACGGCAGTTTCGGAGCTGGCAAGGAACATTCACCGCTATAGCAAGACGGGCGGAATGATCCATATTTCGGAAGTGCGGCGCGGAGGGAAGCCGGGCATTGAAATAGTGGCCTCGGACAAAGGTCCCGGAATAAAAAATTTAAGGAAAGCAGTACAGGATAATTATTCGACCATGGCCGGCAGTCTGGGCGTGGGACTTCCGGGGGTCCGAAGGCTGATGGACGATTTTAAAATAAAAAGCGGCGCGGGGACGACGGTCATCGTCCGGAAATGGGTGAAATGAGCGCCGCCGATTATCATTTTTCGAAAAAATCATTTTCGGATGATGAGCAATGCGCCGACCTCGGATATTTCGGCAAAAAAGGGAAAGATCTGTTTTTTGCCATTGCGGACGTCGCCGGGCATGGCGCGAGCGCTCACAAGCTTTCTCTGGAGATCGAAAAGTATTTTGCCAAAGCCGATAAGACAGATCTTTTGGATTTGATGAACGGGCTTCACGTCTTTATCAAAGGCTCGCGCGGAGCCGTCGGTGTGGCGGGAGTTTTTTCCCCGAAAACGGGGATCGTAAAATACGTCGGAATAGGAAATATTTCGATGAGAATATTCGGTAAAAAGGACAGCCGGCTCATCTCCAATGAAGGGATCATCGGCTACGTGATACGCACGCCAAGGGTCGAGCGTCTTCAGCTGGCGGCAGACGACGTTCTTGTTCTGTATACGGACGGCATACGCGACCATTTTGACAGAAATGATTGCGCTGAAGGTTTGTTCGATCAAGAATCAAAACACATCGTCAGCGATGTCATGAAATATTTCAATAAAGGAAACGATGATGCGGCTTGCATCGCCATACGACACAAAAACGATTGAGTTGGTGAAGCTGGCCGTCGTCGATGAAGGCTCCGTTTTTGAAATACGGGAAAAGTTTCTGCGTTTATTCTCCTATTTGAGCCATGACAGTTTTTATACGACGTACGCGGCCACTCTTTTCTCCGACATTTGCCGCGCTATCCTCGGCTGCGGCTCGGCCGACATCGAAGTAGGGATCCAAACCGCATCAAAGCCGCATTTTCTGAAATTTTCATTTCCGCTGGGATCCTCGGAAAGCCTGGAGAGGCGGATGGTTTGTTTCTTTGACAATGTTAAGATCCAAGCCAAATCAAAAAACAACTCGGTGGACGCATTTTTAAAACTCCCGGAAGACAGGTTGACCCGGAAAACGCTTAAAGAAATCGAGAATATTCTCAGCATTCGTTCTAAGGAAGAACTCTACCGGGAGCTTGAAAAAACCTATACCCAGCTGAGCGCGTCCCAGAAAATGGCCCAGCTCGAGAAGATGAGCGCGGTCGGCACGCTCTCGGCGGGCATCGCCCACGAACTGAATAATCCGCTGATGGGGATCATCAACTTCGTGCAGTATTGCATCAAACACACGCCCCCGGAAGACAAGCGCCACGCGATCCTCGAGGACGCGAAACGCGAATCCCTGCGCTGTGTGGAGCTGATCCAGAACCTTTTGTCGTTTTCGCGTCTCGAAGAAAGCGGTCCCGAAGACCTGGTGACGGAGGAGCTGAACCTTGTTCCGGTCGTCAACGAAGTTTTGAAGCTGCTGCTTTACCGCATCGAGACCGAGAAGGTCCGTGTCGTGCATGACAAGAACGCCTCCGTGAATGCGCCGGTGAACCGGAATCAGATCAAGCAGGTTTTGCTCAATATTATTTCGAATGCCCTGGATGCGATGAAGACAGTCCGGACAAAAGTGTTGGAGGTCAGCTTCGTCAAAGAGGACAGCTTGGTGAGCTTGATGATAAAGGACACCGGAACCGGTATCCCGAGTGACGCTATTGGCAAAATATTTGACCCTTTTTTTACGACCAAGCCCACAGGGCAGGGGACCGGCCTGGGTTTGTCCATTACTCAAAATATCATCAAAAAACATTCGGGCGAAATAAAAGTCAATTCGGAGAGGGGCAAGGGGACCTCGTTTGATATTCGTCTGCCGTTAACTAGGGGGAGAGTATATGCCTAAAACAGTCCTTGTCATAGATGATGAGACGTCGGTTAGAAAATCCTTTGTTCTCGCTCTTGAAGACGTCTGCAAGGTAGAGACGGCCGGATCCGGAGAAGCGGGTCTGAAGATGACAAAGAAAAAGTTTGATATTATCTTCTGCGATCTAAAAATGCCCGGGCTCAACGGCGTGGACACGGTGCGCTTGATCCGTAAAAAGGACAAAAAAACGCCGATTTTTATCGTCACGGCTTTTTCGAAAGAGTTTAAGACGGGTCTCAATCAGCTGCAAAAGGAAGGCATAGAATTTCAGCTGATCAGCAAGCCGCTTCTCAGCGAGCAGATCGTCGCCGTGGTTGAGAGTGTCTTTGGCGGAATGGCGAGCTGCCCATGAAGTATGAATTTACTTTGTTCGTCGCCGGCAAAGGATCGGTAAAAAGCCGGGACATCATCGCCCGGATCAACGGCCATCTCTCCGAGCGCTTTAAAAATGACTACACGCTTGCCGTGGTGGATGTTATCGATTCGCCGGAGCTTGCCCAAAAGGAGGATATCTTCGTCACGCCGTCCTGGGTGCGGAATTCCCCCGCGCCCAAGAAAAAGGTCATCGGCAATTTTTCCGTCAAACAGAATATCGTACGAGCATTGGAAACATTCTTCAAATGAAGCCCGCGCCCAAGGAAAAGGAGTTCAATTTCAATAAGATCATCGAAAGCAGCCGCGAGGGCATCCTTATCGTCGATACGGAAGGCATCGTTCTTTTCGCGAATCCGGCCGCGTATATTCTTTTGAACAGGAAGAAAAATGACTTGATCGGCAAATCGTTCGGTCAGCCGCTTGCCGACGGCAAGGCTATAGAGCTGGGGATAGTGCGAATGGACGATACGGTGGGGGTGGGGGAGATGCGTCTCCGAGAGACGTTGTGGGATGGCAAGCAGGCGCACCTCGTTTTGCTGCTCGACATCACCGAGCTCAAGCGGATGCAGGATGATCTGCTGAAGATCAACGAAGAGCTGGAAGCCCGCGTCGCCGCGAGGACCTCGGAAATTTTTCAGTATTCCGAACGTCTGAAAACTTCCAACGAAAACTTATTCAAGGCCAACGGCGAGCTCGAGAGATTCGCTTATATCACTTCGCACGATCTTCAGGAGCCGCTGCGAAAGATCGTCATTTACGGGCAAATGCTCAGCGGGCACGATGATTTTGACCCCGTTCACAAAGATTATATTCAGCGGATGACGCGGTCTGCCGGCGAGATGACGCATCTGGTCGACAGTCTGCTGCAGTTTTCGAGACTGCCCGGCGAGTTTTCCGTCGAGAAATGCGATCTGAATCAGATCATGAAAGAAGTCGTCGCGTCCCTGCAGCCGAAAATCGTTCCGTCGAAGGCGGTCATTCTCTATTCAAATTTGGCCACGATCCAGGCCAACAAACCCCAGATGAACCATCTTTTTCAGAATCTCATCGGGAACGCGATCAAGTTTGCCCGAAAAGATGCGCCGCTTGAAGTGACGGTGGCGAGCGTGACGAAAGACACGGAGATCGTCATATCGGTCACCGATAACGGGATCGGAATAGAAGCCAAATACAGGGAAAGGATATTCGAAGTTTTTCAGCGCTTAAACGCGAAAAGCGACTACGCGGGTTCCGGGATCGGTCTTTCGATCGTGAAAAAGATCATGGAAAATCACAATGGGACCATCCGCGTCGAGCCCGCGCATCCCCGGGGATCCGCGTTCATATTGACGTTCCCGCTCGCCGCCCGGTAAATTTTTTGACGCCGCCATCCCCGGAACGGGGTGGCGTCTTTTTTTGAGAGGCTATTTGTTCTTGAATCCAGCCACTTTCCCCGCCGCGTTGAGGCGCACGAGCACGACCCACAGAAGCCAGCCCGCGATGCCAATCGCCAGCATGAAGGCGGAGTAGGATAGCCACCAGGGAATGCCTTCGGTGACGCGGCTGTACTCGGACATGCCGCCGATGCCGGCGATCAGGTTCAGCGGCAGGAA
>CAZCVC010000074.1:0-6690 GCA_964502045.1 uncultured Planctomycetia bacterium
GGCCTGCAGATTCAGATGCTCGACAGTCGCTCTCACGATCCTTTCCATGAGCGCCTTCCAAAGTCCTTCGTCGGCGGCCATGAACGCCTTAACGCGCGCAAAATCTTTTGAGACGCCGCCCTCGATCATATAGGAAGCCAGCGTGAACGGCGCGCCGGCGAAGCCAATCAGCGGGATGTCCGAATTGAGCGACGCGCGCGTAAGCTTCACCGCGTCGTAAACGAACGACAGCGTGCGGGACGGATGGGCCTCGCGAAGAGATTCGACATCCCTCGGGCCGCGCACCGGACGCGCGATGGTCGGACCGTCCCCTCTCACGTAGTCGAGGCCGAGGCCCATCGGTTCAATCACAAGCAAAATGTCCGAAAAAATGATCGCGGCATCGGCACCGATGGTTTCCTGCGCGTGCACGGTAACCTCGGCGGCGACCTCGGGATTTTTGCAGAGTTGGAGAAAAGTCATCACGTCGCGTATCTCACGGTAATCTTTCATGTAGCGTCCGGCCTGGCGCATCAGCCATACCGGCGTAAAATCCGTCGGCTCGCGGCGGCAGGCCTTGAGGAATGGGCTCTGGCGCAGTTCTTCGTCCATCATCACTTCGAGCGTGCCTTGCACGACTTCTACCGAGCAGTCGCCTTCTTTTGCGCGCTTGCGGCGAAGCACACCTTCGGCCTGCATCGCGGCCGCGACCACGAGCGGACCCATTTTCGAACTCTCGGGTTCGATATCGATGTCCACGCCGCGCAAACGGAGCGCATCCGAACAGTCGGGACCGACCGAGGCCACAGCCATGTTCTTGAATGCCTCGAGCACTTTTTTGTCGAGATCCATGCGCGCCGCAACCTGGAGCGCGTGCTCGATCTGCATCGCCGTCGTGAATATCGCGACGTCCATGCGGCCTTCGCATATCTCGCGGATGGCGTGCTCGAGCGGCCCGGTGTCGTCCGGCAGAGCCCAGCGGTAAACCGGCACGCGCAGAACTTCGGCGCCGCGTTCGGCGAGCGCCGTGAGGAGCTCCTCGTTGGTGACGCCGTATTCCTGCACGGCGACGAGTTTGTCTTTTAAAAGGACTTTTTCGGGATTGGCGTCCAGCGTCGAGATGATCTCGCGCCAGGTGTTGGGCTCAGGGACAGATACCGCGAAAGGGACTTTCCATTCGTTGAGCACGCGCACCGGCTTCGGGCCGCGCGGCACGATGGTCGTGCGCCTCAGCGCTTCGAGGACCTGCTCACGCGGATGGCGCGTCTCGAGAACGTCGACGAGCGTCTTCACGCCGACGCCGGTCAAAAGCACGAGCGTCCCGATCTCTCCGGCGAACAATTTTTCGGCGAACGAAAAAACGTGCGTGTTGTTTTCTAGAGGCACTTCTTTCATCGAAGGCGCCATGCACGGCACGCCGCCCTGCAGGCGGATGAGATTGGCCATCGTTTCGGCGTGGCGGCTTTCGAAGCAGACGACGTTCAGCCCTTGCAGTTTCATTTCGCGATCTCCCGGTAAATGGCTTCCATCTCCCTCGCCTGGCGCTCGGCCGAGCACATCGATTGCACGAGTTGATAACCCGCCTTGGCTATTTTGTCCTTTTCAGCAGGCACTTCCAATAAATATCTTATCGCCCCTGCCAAAGACGAGACATCCGCCGGCTCCGCCATCACACAGCATTCGCCGGGGCGGAATATCTTATTGATGGCCGGAATGTCCGTCAGCACAACCGGCTTTCCCGCCGCCATCGCTTCGGCGATGCCGAGGCCGAAGCCCTCGCGGTAAAACGCCGGATGCACGAAAATATCCGTCACCGCCAGCGCCTCGGATATATCCGGAATGATGGGCGCCAAAAGCGCGTGCTTTTCGAGCTTGAGCTCTTTGATCAACTTCTGCAGCACTTCCCTCTCCCGCCCGTCGCCGACCATCAGCACGAACACGTCGGGCAACGACGGCAAAAGCTTCGCCGCCGCGCGGAGCAGGATCTCGTGCCCCTTGTCGGCGACGAGACGCGCGACGTAGCAGAGCACGGTCGCATTTTCGGGAATGCCGAGGCGCTTGCGGATTTCAGCAGGTTTTTTTTCAGCGAGTCGGCGCGCCGATCCTTCGAGGTCAATCGCATTAGCGACAATGCGGACGCGGTCCTGCGGCGCACGATGGGTCGATTTGAGATCATCGGCTACCGGCGGACTCACAGCCACGAGTCGGTCCGCCCAGAACGGCAGCACCTTGCGTCCGAGGTTGTATTTGAAATAGCCGTGGTAGGTGTTAACCGCCGGCACTTTGGTCATTCGGCTAAGGAAAAACGCCAGCGCGTGGGTCACGCGGGTATGGGAATGGATGACGTCGAATTTTTCACGCCGCACGAGGGCCGCGATCTTCTTCAGCGGCAGATACAGGAAGGGGTTCAAAATGCTCTTTTTGCGGACCGGAAACTGATAGGTTTTGAGCCCGCCCCCGGCGAACTCCCCCTCCAGCCTCCCGCCGCCCGACAAAACGGCTGTTTCATGACCCTGGCGGGCCATAGACGTGCCCAGGAGCTGAATGTACCGGGTGATACCGCCGACGTCCAGATGGGAGTTTAGGTGCAAAATCTTCAATTTTCCGGCTGATTTCATGGCCCCATTATAATACCGCCGGGGCCGGCGTGAAACCCTTTTTCCGGTCAGCTTTTGGGAAGGATGCAGCCCCGCGTCGGCGGAGAAAAGAGCGTCTTGCGGACGAGGCCGCCCGTCAGGGGTTCCCTGCGGTTCCAGGGGGCCAGAGAAAGCAGCCGCGCCATCAGGCAGTAATTGACGGTGAGCCGCGCCGCCATTCCCGCCGCCGGCAGCCAATAGATCCAGCGCAGAGGTTCCCACAGCCCCGCGAGAAATATCAACACCATCGCGTAACGCACCTGGCAGGAAAACGAAAAGAAATTCTTGTCCTCTACCCCGAAATGAAGGATCTGCACCGCGCAAAGCCCGATGGCTGCGTAAAACCAAGCGCTATCCACCAAAAACCCCGCCAAAACCGCAGCTTCCGTTGCTAAAATGTACGACCAGGCTATCGTGAGCATGTTTATCTCCCTAAAAACTGATTATACGCTATCTTACGCAGGGGTGTCATTCTAACGGGTCTCCGTGGGACGGCGATCGGTATGCGTCCCGTATGCGCTGTTTATGCAATTTTGATCGTCAAATGTTTCCCCAGCGCATGAACTACTTTTTCCAAGGTAGACAAGCGGATATCCTCCGCATGATTTTCAATACGGGATATGGCGGTTTTTTTTGTCTTTAGCTTTCTGGCAAGATCTTCCTGGGTCATCCCGGCGGCTTCTCTTGCTTGGCGCAGCTCGAACCCGATCTTAAATTCGCGGTAACCCTCTTCATAATTTTTTGCAAACGCGGGGTCCTTCTTCTTGCGCGCCGCTACGTACTTTTTTAGATCATCCATGAGTCACTTCTCCCTGTCCGGCTAAATATTCCCTTTTGATCGTTTCTGCGCGTTCAATTTGCCGGCGCGGCGTCTTTTGAGTCTTTTTTGAAAATCCGTGAGTCAAAATAAGACCGTCTTGATGCCAAAAGCAAAAAATCCTGTATATATCCGACCCAAACGCTATGCGGCATTCCCAAATATCATCCGTACCTTTTAGCTTTGAAAAATACTGCCCTGGAATAACGTCCAGATCCCGAACCAATTGCAGGACCCAAGTCACCTTTTGCGCGGTTTTGGCCGGCAATGAATCTAAAAAATCCTCGACATAGCACTCTTGCTTGTCTGACCGATAAAAATGAACCGGTCTACCCACAATCCAATGTTAACATATATGTTAACCTCCGTCAAGGGCGTCATTTCCCTACCCTACCTGACGACATGGGGCCGCATTTTCGTGCATGAATTCATCGGGCTTTTGACTATCGGTTCAGCGGGGGATAAAGCTGCGGGTGTTTTCGAAGGCGTTACCGTTTAAAAGTGAACCGCCAGCCAAACGGTCGGCTTGCGGGGTTGAGTCCATTCGACCCGGTGCGGGGTTTTAGCGGGGATGAAAAGAAAATCGCCGGTTTTAAGAGAAACGGGCTTCCGCGAGCCCTTCAAAAGAACTTTTGCGCGGCCCTTCAGCACGACCACCCACTCGGCCTTTCCCTGCTTCAGCCATTTCCCGGGAGGAGTCTTCTGCCCGTGCGATACGATGCGTTCGATTTTGACGTTCTTGAAACGAAGGAGGGTTTTGAACTGCTCTTTCTTCATCCTAACGGTTTTCCGGGGGACGGTTTCCGGGATTATTTTTCAAGCCTTTGATGATCCGGCTTATGAAAAGAAGGCCGAGATAGATCCCGATCCCCAGAAAAAACCCCACCATGATGATTCTTAAGATCATGAGCGGCGCTCCTGCTTGCGGACCGCCCGACGCCTCTCGCCGTCACGTTGGCGACGCTTCTCTTCGTCGGTCTCCGGGGTGAGCCCCGGCACCGGCTGCGGATTGCCTTTAGTATCGACGAGCACCATCGTAAAGTAGCAGGAATTCGTGTGGCGCTTCTTCCCTGTCTCGAGATTCTCGGCCAGGATCTTGATGCCAACCTCCATCGACGTACGCCCGGCGAAATTGACCGACGCCTGGAACGTCACGACTTCCCCGATATGGATCGGCTCGCGGAAATCGACGCGGTCCACCGACACCGTGACGCAGCTGGGCCCCGCATGCCGCGCCGCGCAGACGTAAGCGACGTTGTCCGCGATGGACAGGATGACGCCGCCGTGCACGAACCCCGCATGGTTGGCATGCTGCGGCATCATGAGCTGACTCATCTCGGTCTTGGACGAGGCGACGGTTTTGGGGGTCATGGGGTTATTATATACCGAAAGGGTCTATTTACTGCGATACAAGCTAACGTGTCCCCTCGGGACGGGGTCCGGTAGTCGAAAAATTAAATCGGAGCATGAACCAAATTGGGTTAATTACTGTCCCCCCGAAGAAGGCGGGTTCAGAACGATCCCAGAAATGATCCGGACGGCATCCTCGTGGCACAGCACGTCCGTGTTGATCACAAGGTCGTAAAGCGAAGCGTCGTTGATGTCGCGGTTGAAATATTTTTTCATGTAGTCCTTCTTAGCGCGGTCTTCCTGGCGCACAAACTCCTCGGCCTTCGCATGATCCATGCGATAGAAGTCCTGTATACGCCGGATGCGCGTGTCGAGCGACGCCACGATCTGCACGTGAAGACCCCCCGGAAGCTTCTTCGTCACCATGTTTCCGGCACGGCCCACGATGATGGAGTGCCCCAACTGGGCGACGCGCAGCATCGTCTCCGTCGTTTTCCGGACGAGAGTCCAGCGCGCGGGGTGCAGGCCGAAAAGCTCTTCCAGCGTGTCTTTGATCTCGGTATCGGTATCCTCGCTCATGTACTCGGCGATGCGCGAAGGCATGTGGTTTTCTTCAATGACCCTGCTAATGAGATTTTTTTCGAACACCATCCAACCCTGCGCGTGCAAATCCTCTTCGGCGAGCCTCATCTTCAGCATCTCGAAAAACGCCGGACCCGCCGCGCCGGTCTGCCGCGTGATCGTGATGTATTCCTTTTTTCCGCTCTTTTCGCGACGCTCTTTGGCGATGCGCAGGCGGGCTTCAAGAAACATGAAGGCTTCTTGGGTCAAAGCAGGATCCGACTGGGAGTGCATGGATTTTCTCCTATTAATATTATTTAA
The DNA here is from genome assembly GCA_964502045.1 of uncultured Planctomycetia bacterium. Classification (GTDB taxonomy): domain Bacteria; phylum Omnitrophota; class Gorgyraeia; order 2-02-FULL-51-18; family 2-02-FULL-51-18; genus CAMDWQ01. The sequence continues at coordinate 5,665 of CAZCVC010000074.1, forward strand.
TTCTATATAATTATACATTATTCTATTCATAAATTCAAATTTGTTAATAGAATAAATAAACTGTAACATCGTAGGACTTTCCAATGGAGGGAATACTTACAGGGTGTCATGGGGGGAACGCTTACGTTATTGTCCGTTATTGCGAGCTAACGTGTCGCCTTGGGACGGGGTCCGGTAGACGGTAGAGCTATGCGCAACCTTTCCCTTTTTGGGTGTTTGGGACGACGTCCCGTATGTTGGGGGTCATCTTAACTAGCTCTGGCCTTCTTAAGCATCGCGATCATTTCGCTGTTCCCTGATTTCTCCGCCAGTGATAAAGGCGTATCACCCATCATGTCCTTATGGTTGGCGTCCGCGCCGTGATCCACCAACGATTGGACGATCACCAAGCTCCCGTTTTTCACGGCGCTGAACAAGGCGGTCTGATTGAACATCAGCTCTTTTTCCGTTTTGGCGCCGTGTTCGAGCAATTTTTTGACCGCGCCAGCGTGGCCGCTGGTAACCGCCACGTCCAGCGGTGTCATTTCCATTCCGGCAATGGTGGCGGACAAATTCGGATCCGCTCCATGCGCAAGCAGAAAATCCAAGATTTCAGCTTTGTCGTCGCCGAAAGCTTCCATGAGGGGAAGCTGCCCGGCGCTGCCGGCGGAATTGACGTCCAAGCCGCTAGCCAGAAGTTCTTTCACCTTGGACAGATCCTTGACCGCGATCGCGTCCCTCAGGCTGTCGGCGGGAATCGGGGAAGAATAGATCGGCCTCGATTCCACGGTCTCTTGCTTGCCGTCCGGCAGCGTGATTTTCAAGTCTTCGGCGAAACATGTGGATTGAACAGCACAAAAAAGAAGACCTGTCCAAGCGAATGCTTTATGACCACGTATCATCGAATTCTCCTAAGTTTCTTATTAGTGCAGTACATCTGCAACCTTTCCCCTTTTGGCTGTTTGGGACAACGTCCCGCATAAGAAAACCTCAATCCCTCTTCTCCATATCCTCCGAATAAGGCGTCTGGATGCCGTATTTGCGGCT
>CAZCVC010000075.1:0-1538 GCA_964502045.1 uncultured Planctomycetia bacterium
GCTCATCGTGACACCGTATTACAACAAGCCCACGCAGGAAGGCCTCTACCGCCACTACGCGGCGATCGCGAAGGCAGTAGACATCCCGATCATTCTTTATAACATACCCGGCCGCTCGGTGATCAACTTGGCGCCCGAAACCATCGCGCGCCTGTCGAAGATCAAATCCATCGTCGCGGTCAAAGAAGCCACCGGCAGCATGGACCAGGCCTCGCACATCCTGTCGCTGTGCGATCTGACCATACTTTCCGGTGACGACTCGCTGACGCTGCCGCTTTTGTCTCTCGGCGCCAAAGGCGTCATTTCGGTCGCGTCGAACATCGTGCCGGCGATCGTCTCGGAAATGGTCGATTCATTTTTCGCGGGCAACCTCACGAAAGCGCAGACACTGCATCACCGGCTCTTTCCGCTCTGCCGTGCACTCTTCATCGAGACCAACCCGATCCCGGTCAAGCGCGCGATGAAGCTCCTGGGCCTCTGCGGCGACGAGATACGGCTGCCGATGTGTGCCATACAGCCGGAGAATGAGAAAAAACTCATGGCCGCGATGAAAGAATTTGGTCTGAAGGTGAAAGGCTGACCGTGGCCAAGACCCGCATTGCCGTTAACGGATCGTCCGGGCGCATGGGGAAGCTGATCTGCGACATCGCCGCCCGGGAGTCCGGTCAATTTGAGGTCGCGGGGTGCTTTGACGCTACCGGCCAAAAGCTCTCTTTTGACGCGCTGAAAAAAATTGGACAGGGAGGCGTGCTCATCGATTTCTCGAGCCCGGCCGGTACGCTCGAAGCGGTTTCAATCGCGTCGGCGGCCGGCTGGGGATTGGTCGTGGGCACCACGGGACTTGAGGCGAAAGAATACGATGCGCTCAAGAAAGCCTCGTCCAAGATACCGGTCCTCGTCTCTTCAAATATGAGCATGGGCGTGAACCTTGTCATTGAAGTGCTTGAGATGCTTTCGAAGAAGGCCCCCGAAGGTTTCAACATAGACATCACAGAAGCCCATCACGTTCACAAAAAAGACGCTCCCAGCGGCACCGCCATCATGCTTCTCAACGCGATCGGCGGTCCTCGCGGCTGGGACGAGAAAAAGATGGTCTCCGAAAAGGCTCGCATCCATTCTATCCGCGAAGGCGAGATCATCGGCGACCATTCCGTGCTTTTCGCCGCTCCGGAAGAGACCATTGAGATCAAGCATCACGCTCGCTCAAGAGACATTTTCGCCGTCGGCGCGCTTTACGCGGCGACTCGGCTGTTCGAAATGAACCCCGGCTACTACACCATGAGGGACGTGCTGAAAAAATGAGCTTTTTTCTCGAAGAATCCCTGCGCTTGAAAGCGCTGCCTCCGTACCTGTTTGTCGAGATCGACCGCGCCAAGCGCAAGGCCATCGAGAACGGCGTGAAGGTCATCGATTTCGGCGTGGGCGACCCCGACCAGCCTACGCCCGATTTCATCCTGAACGCCATGCAGAACGCGATCACGGACGCGAACACCCATCATTACCCGCTCGACCGCGGCAGCTCGCCGTTCCGCCACGCC
>CAZCVC010000075.1:1548-3729 GCA_964502045.1 uncultured Planctomycetia bacterium
TGCACGCACGTAGTCCTTGAATGACGGATACTTTTTGAAAAGCCGCTCCGTCACTTCATTCACCTTTTTATCGGTGCACTGCGCGGAGAGCACGACGGCAACCAGAAGCTCCCAAGTATTAGAGAACTTAAGTGAAATTTTTGCGCGCGGCAAGAGTTTTTTGAGGATTCGTACGACCGCGGCAGCTCGCCGTTCCGCCACGCCGTCGCCGAATGGTACCAGAAGCGCTTCGCCGGCATCTTCGACCCGGACACGGAAATTCTTCCGCTGATCGGTTCTAAAGAAGGCATCGCGCACCTGCCGCTGGCGTTCATCAACCCGGGCGACGTCGTTCTCGTGCCGGACCCGTGCTACCCGCCTTACAAGAGCGGCACGCTTTTCGCGGGCGGCACCGCGCACCTGATGCCGCTCATGGAGGAGAACGGATTTCTCCCGGATCTTGAGTCCATTCCGGCGCCCATTCTGAAAAAAGCGAAGATCATTTTCATCAATTACCCGAATAACCCGACCGGGGCCGTCGCGCCGCGTTCGTTTTACCAGAAACTCGTGCCGTGGGCGATCAAGCACAAGATCCTCATCGCGTCCGATCTCGCGTATTCGGAGGTCAGCTTCGGCGAGGAAAGGCCTTTGAGCATCTTCGAGATCCCGCACGCCAAAGAGGTCGCAATCGAATTCCATTCGCTGTCGAAGACCTGCAACATGACCGGCTGGCGCATCGGCTTCGCGCTGGGCCGCGCCGAAGCGATTTCGGCGCTTTTGCGCGTGAAGGCCAACATCGACTCCGGTGTGTTCACGGCGGTTCAGATCACGGCGATCGCAGCGCTGAAAAAAAGTTTCGAATTTTCAAAGAAGACCAACGCGATGTATAAGAAGCGCCGCGACATTCTCGTGAAGGGCTTGAAGGAGCTCGGGTTTCCGGTAAAGCCGAATGAAGCGACGTTTTACCTGTTTACGCGCCTTCCGAGCGGACAGAAGGACTCGACCCTCTTTTGTAAGAACCTGCTCGAAAAGACCGGCATCGTCGCGACGCCGGGCGTCGGTTTCGGCAAGCCAGGCGAAGGCTACGTGCGCTTCACGCTGACCGTCGACGAGGACGGCATCAAGGAAGCGATCGTCCGGATGAAAAAAGAGTTTGCCCAGGCGAAAGCCTAACCATGGCTACCGTCTATGCGGGGATAGGCTCCAACCTCGGCGACCGTGCCGCCAACATCGAGCGCGCTATCGGGCTGCTGCGCGAAGACAAGGATTTCGACGTTCTGGCGGTTTCGAAGATCATTGAGACCGATTTCCAGGGCGAGGGGCCCGAACAGGGGAAGTTCCTGAACGGCGCTTTGAAGCTGCGCACTGACCTTCTGCCACTGGACGTGCTGAGCCGCTTCAAAGGCGTCGAACGCCGCCTCGGGCGCGCCAAGAACCATGGCACCAACCAGCCGCGCCCGATGGACATGGACCTGCTTTTTTACGACGACGTCGTCATCGTGGACGGCAAATCGCTCTGCGTTCCGCATCCGAGGCTTCACGAGAGGCTCTTCGTTCTCGAACCGCTCGCGGAGATCGCTCCGGAACTCAATCATCCGCGCTTCGGAAAAACGATACGCGAACTTCAGCAAGAGCTCGCCCATGCAGGTTCTGAAAAACCGTAAGGCGCTTCAAAAGTACGTCGCCTCCGTCAAAAATAAAAAGAGGTCGATAGGCTTCGTGCCGACTATGGGAGGGCTTCACGCGGGCCACCTGTCACTCATCCGTTTTTCGAACAAAGAGAACGACGCCACCGTCGCCAGCATTTTTGTGAACCCGCTGCAGTTCGGACGCGGGGAGGACTTTAAGCGATACCCGAGAAATACGGCGCGGGACCTCAAGATGCTTAAAGCGGCGGGGTGTGATGCCGTGTTCATTCCCGACTTAAAGAAATTTTATCCGGCGGATTTTCAGACAACGACATCTGTCGGACGCCTGAGCCTTCCGCTCTGCGGCAAAAGCCGGCCGACGCATTTCGCCGGCGTCACGACGGTCGTCATGAAACTCTTGAATCTCGTGACTCCTGACCGCCTGTACCTGGGCCAGAAGGACTTCCAGCAGTGCCGCGTGATCGAGCAGATGATAGAGGATATGGACCTGCCGGTCGCGGTGCGGCGCGCGCCGATCGTGCGCGAGAAGGACGGTCTAGCCATGAGCTCTCGC